>JAICPP010000107.1 GCA_025929805.1 Gemmatimonadales bacterium
CGGGCGCTTGGCAAGCAGCCCGCTCGACTGGAACTTACACACTGGTGGGCTGCACTGTGGGTCCAGGATTCGACTTCCGAGACTTCTTCCTCGCCGCGGAAGAACCGGGTGTCGGGGCAGCCCTCCGCCGTCTCGATCCAGATTATGCTCAGCTCATCTAGACCACAGGGTCGCCTCAAACCGGAGCTGCACCGGCAGCCGCCCAGGCTGTTGGGGCTGCCCTATGATGGCAGCTCCTCCTATAGCCGAGGGGCTGCGGATGCACCCCCGCTCATCCGGGCAGCTCTTCGTTCACCGCACTGGAATCTCTGGTCCGAGCAGGGCTTCGACATCGCTCAGCCGGTTGGACTGAGCGATGCCGGGGACCTTCCACTTGCCTCGGAGGTAGAACCTCGCAGGGGGATAGAGCGCGGCATCAAAGAGCTTTTCGACGGCGGTTGGCGTCCACTCGCCTTGGGTGGGGATCACTCGGTGACCTACCCGATTCTGCGTGCAGTTGCCAAATACAGTCCGTCGCTCACCCTGCTACATGTGGATGCTCATCCCGATCTCTACCACGAATACGAGGGCGACCTCTTCTCCCACGCCTGTCCCTTCGCCCGCATCATGGAGGAGGGGCTCGCCGCCCGATTGATCCAGGTAGGCATCCGCACCATGAACGCCCATCAGCGGAGCCAGGCTGATCGCTTCGGAGTGGAGATGATTGATATGCGGGCATGTCAAGCGGGAGTACGGCCACGGACAGATGGGGCGGTATATCTCTCTATCGATCTGGACGGACTGGACCCGGCCTTTGCCCCGGGAGTGTCGCACCGAGAACCCGGTGGACTGTCGGTACGAGAGGTGCTTACCCTGGTGCAGAGCATCGGAGGGATGCTGGTTGGCGCGGACGTGGTGGAGTACAATCCCAGCCAGGACGTCGCCGGGCTGACGGCCACGGTCGCAGCCAAAATCGTGAAGGAAGTCGCCGGCCGAATGCTGGCAGACACGGCATCGGATATCGCAACCTGAGCGATCCATGGGTATGTACCTCGCGCTGGCATCAGTCAGCGACGCCACGATCGAACGGCTGCATGCTGATCCGCCGTTGATCTGGCAGCTCGTGCTCCCCGACCAACCTGAGGCAGTCACCGAGGCTCGGGCGCAGATGGCACAGCAGCCCGGATTCTTGGGCCGCCTCTTCGGCCGCCGCGCAGCTCCGCCGTCGTCGCCGCCATCGCCTCCGCTCGATCTGCAAGCGGACGAGGGAGAATTGGGTGAAGCGGGCAATCTGGAGAAGGCCTGGCATGGCATTCATTACCTTCTGACCGGCACCGCCTGGGAAGGCGATGCGCCGCTTAACTTTCTCTTGGCAGGTGGAAGGGAGGTAGATGGCATCGAGATCGGCTATGGGCCGGCCCGAACCTTCACCGCGGCAGAAACGCGGGACATCGCGGTCGCCCTGGCCCGGGTGAGCGACGAGGAACTGCGCCGGCGCTTTGCGCCGGACGAGATGATGCGCCTGGAGATTTACCCCGAGATATGGGACCGGGACCCCGAGGAGGACGACACGCTGGGATACCTCATGGAATCGGTGGCCTCCCTCCGTGAGACACTGGGAACCGTGGTCGGCCGCGGGTACGGGCTGCTGGTTACGATCACGTAGAGTACCGTGTGTCACATCTCTCCGGGTTGGCTTGTTCCACTTTGACCAGTGGAGTAATTACCGACCAAGGAAGCCAGGAGGTGCACGATGTCGCTCCGCATCATTTCAGCCGCATTAGCCGTGACTATGGTCCTTCTAGTTGCCTGCAACGGCGGTTCCTCCGGTCCAGGCACCCGCTTCGATCCACCAAATACCGATTTCGCGACCGGATTGGGCATCACGCCTCCCCCACCGGTGACGCCGGAGCAGGCCATGGCGATCGCCGCCGCTGCGGCCGGCGGGACGGCGGTCGGCGTGGAGCAGGAGTCCGAGGGTGGCGAGCTCCTGTACGAGGTCAAGGTTCAGACGGCCACGGGTCGAATGGAGGTTGAGGTTCGTGCCTCCGATGGCGGCGTGGTGGAAATCGAGGGGGACGACGACGACTGAGATCCGGATGCAGGCGGCCGTTCCGTGATGGTGCTAGTCAGTGATCTGCATCTCACCGACGAACGCGTCGCCCGAAATGTAAACCCCGAGGCGTTCCAGCTTTTCGGGGATGAAGTTGCTGCTACAGCCGTCAAGCGGGGTGCCAAGGAGACCCACGTCGTGTTGCTGGGAGACACGTTCGACGTGGTCCGGAGTGATTACTGGTTACGGGAGCGGATCGGGCCGGCCGACCGGCCCTGGGGCGGCGACCTGGACCAGACCGGCATGAATGCCAGCAGTGCCGTCGAGCGCCAGTTTCAGGTGGTCATGCGCGACATCCTCGCTACGCCGGCCGCCCAAACGCTCGCCGCGACACTGGCGGAACTGGAGCGAACCACCCCGGCGCTTTCAGTCACCTGTATCATTGGCAACCACGATCGGGTGCTCTGGAATTTTCCCAGCCTGCAGGATCAGATCAGACGAGCCATCCCCCCGATCTCCACCTTCGGCGCCAAGGTCGAGTCTGCGGAGTACGGCGTGCTGGCGCGGCACGGGCACGAGTGGGACGCGAACACCCACGGCTGGGAGTTTCGGAACAAGGTGCTGGTACCCGGGGAGAACATTGGCCGCTTCTCACCCGAAGCCTACCAGGTCATGGCAATCGGTGAGGCGCTGACCGCCGAGTTGATGGGTGGGCTGATTTATCACGCCGCAAGACTCGGCACGCCCGCCGCGATCGTGGAGCAGCTGAAGGACGTGAACAATCTCCGGCCCATGCTGCACGTATTCGAGTGGCTGGAGTGGCTTGGCGCACATGAGCGGCGGGAGGATCAGGAACGGCTCTACGAGGCGCTCCGGCTTTCGCTCGATGGTCTGCTCGGCTGCAGCCTGGCCAGGCAGTGGGATCGGATGCGTACCGACGTCATTGTGTCGGCCGATCTGGTCGATCGTTTGCAGCAGGCACGGCAGCTACTCATGGGTCCGGACTTCAGGACCTTTCGGGGCCGCGTCGAAGGTCTCAAGCGGCTGGAGCGAGCGTTTCCGGTGCTCTTCAGGGAGGAGGACCGCCTCCGGGAAGGCGCCCGGTCGGAGGAGGTGTTTCGGAGTTCGCCGCTTGGAAGCCCCGTCCAGCGGGTTGTCTACGGACACACCCATAGGGCCCGGCACGACTACTTCCACGGCAACCAGGACGGCACGGTCCAGATGTACATCAACACAGGGACTTACCTGCCGCTCATCACCGAAGCCGCCGACGGGCAGTCGTTCGCCAGTTCCATCCAAATGGTCTTCGTCTATCTCTACCGCGGGGACGAGGACCTGGACACCAAACAGCCCGGAACAACGTCGATGGATATGTGGACCGGTATCCGCCGGAAGGTGTACCTCTGATGCGTCCTACATTTTGGTGAGCAGACTATGTCAGCCAGAGTCGAGATTCCGTTCCCTCCGAGGCCTGATCAACCGCGCCCCGGTCGGGTGGATCCTCCCTGGGTGCCGTTCGAGCCCCGATGGGAGTACCAGGAGCTGATCCGCGATCTTGAAAGCGAGGAGCCGCTTAGTGAAAGTGAGCTGAATGCTCTTGGCGGGGAGCACTGGGAATTGGCCGGCATCCTGCACGAGAGGGGCAGGGCCCATTTCTACTTCAAGCGCGAGCGGGGCCGCTGAGGAGATCTAGCGGACTCCGCGCAGCAGCGGGACGAAACGAACTGGAATCAGCTGCCGGGATGCGAGCCGGCCCCGGGCATCCTTCTGAATCAGAACCAGATCCTGATGGGAGTCCGGGTCCCCCACCGGCATGACCAGCCGACCTCCCGGCGCAAGCTGCTCGAGGAGTGCCGGGGGAACCGAATCGGCGGCTGCGGTAACCAGAATGCCTTCGAACGGCGCCGCTTCCGGCCAGCCGGCGTAGCCGTCTCCGTGACGAACCTTGACGTCAGAGTACCCCAGGCGGGCTAGTCGGTCTCTCGCTTGGCTGGCGAGCGCCTCGAAGATCTCGATGGTCCACACTCGGCAGCCCGTTTCAGCGAGAATTGCGGCTTGATAGCCTGAACCGGTCCCGACCTCGAGTACCCGCTTGCCGGTGCGAGGCTCTATTAGCTCGGTCATCATGCCAACGACGGAAGGCTGGGAGATGGTCTGCTGGTAGCCGATCGGCAGCGGCGTATTTACATAGGCGTAGACGCGCTGGTCTTCGGGGACGAACTCATGCCGCGGGACGGTTCGAATCGCCGCTAGCGTTGCCGAATCCCGGATTCCGTCCCGGGCAACTTCCGCCACCAGTTGTTCCCGTGACTCACGCAACTGGTCCGCTGTCGATTCCCGCTGAGCGCAGGCCGGCGTGGTGAGTGTGAGGGACAAAAAGACCGCGGCGAAAGCATTGGCACGAGACACTATCAAGAGATCCCCCCTACCCGCTTACCCGCCTAGCCGCTTACCGTCTGAGCTGGTACGCCAGCTTCACGAAGAATCCGTCGTTCGTCCGCTCCAGCCGCGACCAGTTGAACTCCGCGTCACTCTCCAGTGAGCTGCCGTAGCCCAGAAAGGCGACCGTTCCAGGGGTCGGCTCATAGGAAGCGAGGAGGTCGACTCGAAGCCCGTTGAAGTCCGCGGTCGGTTGCGCCGCTCCGCTCACAAAGAGCGAGTCCCCCGTCGCCGGATCCAGCAATGTGGCTCTTCGCTCGGATCGGTATTCGCCGATGACCCGAAAGAAGAGCGCGCGGTTTGGCTGATACTCTAATTTGAGCCGAGGGATGGTCGAGCGGGCAAACTCGCTGCCGTCGAGACGGGAGAGCCGGAACACCGTCCCCGTGGCCACAGCCCGAATGGTGGAGGCCGGCCGCAGCTCCAGGCCACCAGTGAAGACCCATCCGGTACCGGTGGTTCCCTCCTCGAAGATGGCGGCACGGCCGCGCTGGTAGGACGCCTCGATATCAAATATCCGCCAGACCGGGGTGATTACTTTGGCCTGCCAGGTGAAGCCGGAAAAATCGTCTCCCGGCAGGTAGGCCGGCCCGGTGGGGCTGCCACTGGTGTAACCGCCAAAGCTGCTGTCCTGGAAGTGTACGAAGTTGCGCTCGAAGTGGCCGTTCAGCTCCCAGCCGCCGCGGAGTTGGAAGGTGGCGTCCAGTTGCTCTCGTCCCTCCAAGCCCGGCTTGAAGCCGAAGTCGTCATACAGCCAGGTGCGCTCCGGGCCGAAGAACACCGTGAGGTTCTCCAGCAGCGCGCCACGGCCGCCGTACAGGGTCAGACGATTGAACGCGTGACCGGTCACCACCCCGCTCCGCAGGCGGTTCACGAAACCAGCCTGAGCGTCGAAATCGGGCCCGATCCCGCTGAGGATGTAGTTGAAGCCCCAGGACCGTCCGGTTCGGTCGTACTCCGCCTGCCAGATGGGAGCGCTGCCCTTGCCGGTTGTCCAGGAGCGGCCGTACTGGAACTGAGCGTAATAAAGGTTCCAGACGTAGCGGAAGTCTCCCGCGAGAACCCGATTGTGGTTGCCGGGCTGGTCCCGGTTGGTGAAGGTCACGCCGGCAATCGAGTTGCGGCCGAAATCGCGACGCAGCCGGGTGATGTTGAACCAGGCGTCATCGGCGCCAGTCTCGTCCACCGCAGTCAGATGGGCCACGCCGAGCTGGCCGAACTTGCCAGTGAGCTTGGCGCCGGCCTTGGGATCCACGATGCGCCGGGTGTACACCAGCGTCTGGGGCGACCCGAACAGCTCGATGCCTTCCAGGAAGAAGGGCCGTTTCTCGGGAAAGAACAGAGCGAAGCGCTCGTTCACCGTCACCTGGCCGGCATCGCTCTCAACCTGGCTGAAGTCCGGGTTAGCGGTGGCGTCCAGCGCGTAGCTGCTGAAGCCGAGTCGCAGATTGAGTCCCGCATCTGGATTGAGGTCTTCGCGGGCAAATCTGCCGCTTACCCCATCGCGATAGCCATTGGCCGTGGCGGTCAGGAAGGGTTGAGCCTCGACCGTAACGCCGTGCCGCATGTCGTGCAGCCCACCGAGCGCACCTTCCTGTCCCAGGAAGCTCGCGTTCGCGCGGCGCACGTCGGTCCAGGTATCGGTGTAGCCGGTGCGCTGAACTACACGGGTGACATTGAATCCCCAGCTCTGCGGATCACTTCCGGGATAACGAAGGCTTTTGAAGGGAATCCGGATCTCGATCTCGTATCCCCGGTCGGTGATGCGTCCCTTCGACTCCCAGGTGAAGTCTGGATTCTTATCGACGTTGCCGGGTATGAGGCTACTGGCCACCCCTGCCCCCTCGCTCCGCACTCCGTCGGTCTGTACGCCGAGGGGATTCACCCCGAAGAAGAACGCGCGGCGGTGGTCATGGAAAGTGTCCAGGTCGAGGATCACATGGTCCTCGTTGTCGATGTTGTCGCGGTCCGCCACCGTGGCCCGAATCGTGGCCGGGCTCCGGTCGTGGGCAACGATACCGAAGTAAATGGCATCGGGTGCGTACCAGACCAGCACCTCGGTCCTCTCTTCCGCGGGGCGGCCATCCACCGGCTGATACTGCCAGAAGCCGGTGAGCCGGGTAGCCTGAGCCCAGACCGTCTCCTCCAGCTTGCCGTCCACCACGCTCGAACTTTCCAGGCGGGGGATCGGCGCCGTGGGTGAGCCTTTCCCCTCGACAACCACGCCCGGGTTGGAGCCCTGAAGGAGCAGGAGGAACGCGAGCATGTTTGCTGAATTGAGGTCGGTTAGCTGGGGTGGCCCCAATGAAAATAGTGACGAAAAGATCTACGAGCACGCTTACATGCAAGTTTCCTGTGTCGCGCGCTGACCCTCGCTCCCTCGAGTATTCGGCGGTAAACTCGGGAGACTTCGAACAGCTCGGTTGACACCCGGCCCCTTGAGACGACGATATGGATGAGCGCTTCGGGTTGGCGCTGGTGGCCCTGCTGCTGGCGCTCATGCTCCTGGTCTGGGCCTATGGCATTTACTGTTATGTCCAGATGGTTCGCCACCGCCGCGCCGGTGTTCCGGCCATGTCGATGATGTGGCCCAGTGAGTACCTCACCGAGCGAGGACGCGAGTTTCGGAGTCGAGCCCTGCGGAGCTATCTGGCATTTGCCCTCCTTGCCCTGCTCTTGCTGCTGTTGAACTGGCTCCTTCCATTTTGAAAGAAGAACAGGCCACGGATTTACCCGGATTGTCGCGCTAAAGCAGTGTCTGGCAGTGGGCAGCTTCGTACCAGGTTAAGAGTTTCTGATTGTTAATCCGTATTTATCCGGGGAAATCCGTGGCCTATGCATTGTAGTTAGGCGTTGGTGGATGTCAGTGAGGTAGACGGCGCTCCCCAATAGCGACGCAGAGAGCTGATGATCACGGGCAACCCTCGGAACACGCAGAAGACGACCGCCAACCACGCCGTCACCTGGAGAAATCTCAGCAGCGGTGCTGCGGCACTGCCGAAGGCCGTGTCCGATCCGAAGCCGCTGAATGCCTGCACCAGCGCCAACCCGCAGAACGTCACCACCTTGGTAACCGCGTAGCCGGTTCGCATCACGGTGGACCCCACCAGGAAGCGCCCCAGCGCAGTCCGGTGCTGGGCGAATGGCGCGGTACCCTGACCCACCCCGATGCTTCGGAGTGCATCGGTTAGCGTCGTACGAGCGATTATGATCAACGGGATTGCCAGCGGAATCATCCTGAGATCGGCGAAGCATACCCAGAGAACCAGCTCATAGGTGCGGTCGGCGGCAATGTCCAGCACGCTTCCGAAGAGGCTGGTCTGGCCGGTGCGTCGAGCAACTACTCCGTCCACCGTGTCGAGCATGAGACCGATGAACAGCACCACCACCCCAACCAGCTGGGCTGCAGGCGAGCCGAAGTACAGGATCAAGATGATGAGGAGGAGCAGCGGGAAACGTGAGAGCGTGATCCAGTTGGCCAGCATGGCTCGCCTCCGGGCTCATTGTAGCCAGTCTTCGTGACACTGCTGTCTCGTTAGATCCGTCGACCCGGCATGCGCGGCCTGGTGCCTGCCGCCCCCAACCGCTGGGCCACCGCTGAGCCGATGTAGCCCGTGGCGCCGGTGAGAAAAACACTCATACTTGCATATCCTCGTTCCTGGTCAAAGCATTGATGGAATCTTACCACCGAAAGCTCAATGATACCCGAGCGGCGCATCGTTGACTTTCGACTGGACAACGAGCAGCACTGGGTGGCGGAACTGGAATGTGGCCACACTCAGCACGTCAGGCACACACCGCCCTGGCAGGTCCGATCCTGGGTGCTGACAGCTGAAGGCCGGGCCGAGCATTTGGGCACGACACTGCCCTGCCGCCTGTGCGAGGACCGGAGCGGGCGCGAAGCATTTCGGGTGCGCCCTGCCCAACAGCCGGACACGCAGGAGTGGGCTCGGCTCCGGCACGCACTCTGGCCTGACGAGACGCCGGACGAGCTCGCCGCGGAGGCCGAGAAGTTCTTCCGAGGTGGGTCTGCCCTGCTCCAGGAAGTACTGGTTGCGGAGGCCAAGGAGGGGACGCTGCTCGGGTTCGCCGAGCTCTCACTCCGACCCTACGCTGAAGGGTGCAGCACCAGTCCGGTCGGTTTTTTGGAAGGGTGGTACGTGATACCGTCCGCCCGGCGGCAAGGGGTGGGCCGCTCTCTCGTCGCGGCGGCCGAGCAGTGGGCTAGGGCGCAGAGTTGCCGCGAGTTCGCTTCGGACACTCAGCTGGACAATACCGGGAGTGTGGCGGCCCATCGGGCCCTCGGATTCGAGGATGCAGGTGCGCTGCGATGCTTCCGGAAGGAACTATGACACTTCATTACGGCCATAACGGGAGATCGTATGGTTAGGAGGTCCACTCCCCGGAGATTCGGGGTACTCGGCTCCGGCGATGTGGGACAGGCGCTCGCCAAAGGCCTGACCGGCAACGGGTACGAGGTACGCATCGGAACCCGCTCACCCGGTAAGCTGGCGAAGTTCTCCAAGAGTACCGGCATTCAAGAGGCGAGCTTTCAGGAGGTGGCCTCGTGGGCTGAGGCTCTGGTGCTGGCGGTGCTGGGTCAGGCCGCGCTCGAGGCGATAAAGCTGGCCGGCCCCGGCAACTTGCGGGGCAAGCTGGTGATCGACACCACCAACCCGATCAGCAAGGAGCCTCCCGATGATGGCGTGCTCCGCTACTTCACCGGCCCCAACGAGTCCCTGATGGAACGGCTACAGACTGCCTACCCCGAGGTGGGGTTCGTCAAGGCGTTCAACAGCGTGGGCAGCACCCTGATGGTCCACCCTATCCTCTCGGGCGGCCCGCCCACCATGTTCTATTGTGGCAACGATGCCGGCGCCAAGGCCACGGTGGCGCAGCTCCTGGAGCAGTTCGGCTGGGAGCCGGCCGATATGGGAGGCGTGACCGCCGCGCGGGCCTGGAACCGCTGGCGCAACTGTGGTGCATCCCCGGATTCCGCGACAACGACTGGGTGCATGCGTTTCGGCTGCTGCGCCCGTAACAGATTGCTTTCGACGCTGGAGGTAAACTGATCATGTGCCGGAACATCAAGCGGCTGCGACATGCCGATCATACTCCGACTGATACGGAGCTTCACGATGCCGCGCTCCAGTTCGTCAGGAAGATCAGCGGCTTCCACACTCCCTCTCAGGCCAATCAAGCGGCGTTCGACCGCGCCGTTCGGGATGTCGCCACGGCGTCGCGTGCGCTCTTCCAATCGCTCAAGCTGCGCGGCCACGCCGGACAGCACGAGCACTCTCACGAGGCGGCTCTGGCCACGCGGGAGGGCTAGAAAAGAAGGTCACCGCGGGGGGAGGACTATGATCAGCCGCATCTGGCGCGGGTGGACCACGCCCGAGAACGCCGACGCCTACGAGGCGCTACTCAAGGCCGAGATTCTCACCGGCATTGTCGAACGCGGGATCAGCGGCTTCCAGGGTATTGACCTGCTTCGCCGCAAGGCCGGCGATACGGTCGAATTCGTTACCATCATGTGGTTCGACTCGATTCTCGCGGTGCGCACCTTTGCCGGTGAGGACTACGAGAAGGCAGTGGTTCCCTCAACGGCGCGGCCGCTGCTTCTCCGATTCGATGAGCGATCGGCGCACTATGAAGTGCGAGAGCGCCGCGGTCCCGATAACGGTCGCGCAGCGTGAAAAAGGATTCACCACAGAGGCACAGAGGTCACAGAGTGCTCCTTACCCATTGATGATCCGATGGACACCGTGGTGGAGCACCTCGACATTGAAATTGATAAGTAGCCCCAGATGAAGTGTGGTAAGCCTTAAGTAGGTGAGCACTTGTGCCTTATGGATAGGATGAACCTTGGAAATGGCCTTTACCTCTATGACTACAGATCGCTCGACGATAAAGTCGATCCTGTACCCGCACTCCAACACTAAGCCCCGATAGTGCAATGGCAGTGGAACTTGCGATTCGAAGGCAATCCGCTTGAAGCGCAACTCTCTACCGAGACAAGTCTGGTAAGCTGATTCCAAGAGGCCCGGCCCAAGATGGCGATGGACTTCGATAGCCGCACCTAAAATCTCGTGAGTGAGGTGAATAGATGATCCCTCTGTGCCTCTGTGGTGAATCATTGTTCGAAGATGCCGGGACCCGCGCGGGCCGGCGTAACCGAACCGCCAGGGTCGGTGCCATTTTCGTGCTCGCCCTGCTGCTTTCGTCTTCGATCGTGCAGGCCCAAGGACAGTCCTCGCGCTACATCAATCCGCCGAGCCTGGTCAAGCCCAACGGATA
>JAICPP010000140.1 GCA_025929805.1 Gemmatimonadales bacterium
GCCCGGTGGTTGGCCATCTCCCAGATGGCGTCGACGATGATGTCCCCTCGGCTGGCACGGTAGATCCAGGACCGGTCATAGGGGAGCTGTTCATAAAGATCCCGCAGTCCGGCCCGCGACATCGCCCGCCGCATGGGGTCGAGCTCGTCGGGCAAGATATAAAAATCGAAGTCCTTGGTATTGCGAAGCCATCCCGTGTAACAGGCCGTGGCAAACGCTCCGCCAAACGCAAACCGTACGCCCAGCGCGCGAGCTTCATGGATAACTCGCCGATACACATCCCACTGCTCATCGGGGATTTGCTCCCAATCCGGCTGAACCGGAATGGTTGAACGGACTGGGCTCATTCTGGTTGATAGTTGTGATCGAGTGTCGCGGATGTGATCAGAGTCACGGCTCGCGGCGAAGGAAACGAAGCCAGGACTGCGCTGAGCTGCGTGCGACGAGTGTCGAAAGGTCCTGGCGGAAAGAACGAAGGAGCGGTGCAGGAAAGTTGGGGGCGATCGATTGTGGTCCGGTTCCCCGGTGGGCGATCTCGCAAGCTGAAGCGAGGTCGCCCAGCCGGTTCGCCGGTCCGGTCAGAAGAGATAGCGCAGTCCTGCCTGGAACTGCCGAGGCTCACCCAGGCCGCTGCGGATGGTTCCGTCGAAGTTGAGGAACGTCCCTCCCGAGGACGGGTCCTTGAAGTTGTCGGCGTTGGTCACGTTGAACACTTCGAAGATCGCTTCCAGGGTTCCCTGACGTCCGAGGTTGATCGGCTTCGATAGTCGGATATCCCACGAGAAATACGCGTTGTCCCTGCGAATGGTGTTCCGCTGAAGCACGTGACCGTCGGGGCAGATCCGTTGCGAGGGCTGGGTAGCCCGCTCGCCGGTTCCAGTGTTGGAGGGGCCACACACCTCTGATGCCGGCTGAGGAGAGTAGGCGCTCAGTCGGTTATTGAGATACAGGTCACCGGGCAGAATAGCGAGAACCCAGGCATTGAACCGGTGGCGCTGGTCCCGGTCGCTCCAGTTGTACTCCTTCTCCAGCGAGTCGCCCCGCGCGTACCGGATGGTGAAGGGATCGCGCTCGTTGTCGTCATCGGCCTTGTCGAACGAGAGCGTATAGTTGAGCTGGAACTGGAGCCGCGACCCGGTGGACCGGCGGAGCTCCGCAGTGATTCCATTGTAGCGGGACCGGGCGGTGCTCTGCACCACCGTAAGGGGGCTCCCCAGGCCGGGTGCTCCGCCGGGCGCGAAGTCGGTGTCCCAGGGGCCAGCCACGCCATCGCCGAACACCGGGTCGTTGGCGTTGAAGAACCGGGTCAGGTGATCGGACCGGGCATGAGTGTAACTGAGCCCGGCCGCGACGCCGGCCCCGATCTCCCGCTCATAACCCACCGTCGCCGTAAAGGTCCTCGGGTTCTGGAAATCCTTGTCGAACACGAACACGCCCGGCTCGAAGGGACCTCCTGCCGGCGTCGGAAGCAGCTCTCCGTAAGCCGGCGGAGGCCCCAGGATTGGCGTGAGCGCGCTGTTGCGGAAGATGGTCTGACCCCGGGAGCCATCGGTGCTCCGGCTGCTCGCCAGGTTCAACCCTGGGATACGAGCGTAATACAGCCCGGCGTTGGCTCGAAGCACCTGCTTGCCGTCGCCGTTGACATCGTAGGCAATGCCGAGCCGGGGCTGGAACATCGAGTAATCGGAGGGGATGGTGCCGTCCCCCGGGAATTCAAAACTGCCGGCCGGGGTGACGGAGGTGGTCCCGATCAGTGGCGCGTAGAACAGATCCTCGACCGGGGTGATCAGGCTCGGCTGGATCTGCGCTTCCCAGCGGAGCCCGTAGTTGAGGGTCAGGTTTGACCGCGGCTTCCAGCTGTCCTGAAGGAACAGCGCCAGCTCGTGCTGGATGATGGTCTGGGTTCCCGCTTCGTCCACTGTCCGCCCGCCAATACCCGCCTGCTGAAGGTAGGTCGTCACCGGCCCGGTAATTTCGGTTCCCGCTGGACAGGTCGCGGTGTTGCTGGTGGTGATCAAGGTCCCGGTGACGATATCCGAGCATTCGACGTACTGGTTGCCGTTGGCCAGATATCCAAAGAAGCCAGGCAGGGAGGTGAACGCTATGCGGCCATTGCCAAACCCGCGGAACGTCTGGCTCACCCCGGTACGGTTCCACTCCGCGCCGAACTTGAATAGATGACTACCGCTCACGACGGAGACGTTGTCGAGCAGCTGCAGCCGGTAATCATACGCGTCAACCGGAATGAAGTAAGGCATACCGAATCGGTACCCGTTGAAGCCGGTGGCATTGAGGAATCCGATATCGGTGTCGGGGAAGGGCCGCCCCGTGGCGGGATTGATGGGGCCCTCGTAGGGACGGGGCCGTTCTTCCCTGGCCCACTGGAACCGAAATTCGTTGGACAGCGACGAAGAGAATAACGAAATCAGACTCCCGTTCACCGCGTGAGAGAAGTCACGCTCCAGGGCGTTAGCGCTCCGGGCCCAGAAATCCACGTCGAAGGTGCCGTTCTCCTGCCGCGAGTTGGTGTAATTGTACTTGAGCGACGCGTTGTGCTGCTGACTCAGCTTGAAGTCGAGCTTGGCCAGAAGCGCGTTCGCGTCGTTGGTGCGGCTGATCGGCCCGAAGTCTTCCCGGAGGGCTCCGCCAAATGCGGTGTCGGTGAACGCGACGAGCGCAGGATCGATCGCGCTCAGCCGAGCAGTCTGTTTCGTCTCGTTGTACTCCTGCTGGTCGTAGGCCAGAAAGAAGAATGCCTTGTCCCGAGCCAATGGCCCGCCCAGGGTGGCGCCAAACTGGTGCTGGGCGAAGTCCGGGGTAAAGCCGCTGCTAGTACCGCCTGGGAAGCTGTGACTGAAGTCGGCCGAGAGTGCGTCGTACTTGCCGAAATAGTGCGCTGAACCGTGGAACTCGTTGGTTCCCGACTTGGTGATGATGTTGACGAAGCCGCCGCCGGAGCGGCCGAACTCCGCGTTGGCCCCATCCGACACCACGACGAAGTCCTGCACGGCATCCAGATTGAAGGTGAAGGCCGGCCGCTGGCCGCCGCGCTGCTCACCGAAAAATGGGTTGTTGAAGTCGGCACCATCCACCGAAACGTTGTTGTGAATGCCGCGCTGGCCGCCGATACTCATCTCGTCGCCATCGGGACCCTGCACGATGGCAACGTTGGGTGTCAGCGTCGTGTAGTTGAAGATGTTTCTGCCGTTGTTGGGCAGTCCCTGAACTGCTTCCGCTCCCAGCCGGGTGGCCGATTCCGACCGGGTGACGTCCACCACCGGTTCCGCTGACACGGTGAGCTCCTCGAGCTGAACCACCTGCGGCGCCAGAGCGAAGTTTATTTCGACCGTCTCACCCAAGCGGACCGCAACGCTGTCCCGGCGGTCCTCCTGGAATCCCACTGCTCGCGCCATCACATCGTAATCGCCGACCCGGAGCAGGGTCGCCACAAACACACCACTCGCATTGGTAGTCAGCGTTCGTTGGGCATTGGTTGCGAGGTGGCGGAGCGACAGCGAGGCATTGTCGAGTGGCCGTCCGGTGGAGTCGGTCACCGTACCTCTGATGACTCCGGTGGTAGCCTGTGCCTGAGCGTGTAGCAGCGCGGGTGCCACGATGAACCAGGAAGCCAGCAGGAGCTGCGAGAGGGGACCAGGTCCACGAAACAGAGTCATGGAGCGAAGATCCTTTCGAGTACGCGAAGGGTCTCGAGAATGACACTCAATGGAAGGGACGGCGATAGCTTAGCCCGCGATCGGCCGGGTCGCAAGGATTGACGAGGGGATCAGGCAGTGTGGGGTCTGTCACAGACATATCCTCACGGTACATTGGACCTTATCCCATCCGCCCGCCACCTTTGGCGGACCGGCGGATTCCCGGGAGCACAGGCATGACAGAGAGCGGGGCAGTGCGCCGCGTAACCCCAGCCCGACTTCTCGCGCGCGTGTCGGCGCGGCGGGAGGATTGGGCCCGCATTGGGCAGAGCGTCCGTGGCCCCCTGGCAACTCTGGCTGTGGCCATTCTGTTCGATCAGATGGCCCGAAACGATTTCCCGATCTCGCACCCGTTCCCGATCCTCCTCCTTACGGTCGCTTACTCCACTTATAGTGGCGGACTCCGCCCCGGTCTGGTCAGCGGAGTGCTCACCCTCCTGTATGCCATTCACTTCCTGGCCGAGCCCGGCTCCGTCTTCCACTATGAAGCGGCGAACGCCATATCCCTCGCGGGACTGGTCATCGTGGTCCCGCTCACCGTCCTGCTTGTCGTGCGACTCAAAGAGGCCGCCGAGCGGGGCATGGTGGTTGAGCTCTCCCGAACCGAAGCAGAGCGGCTGGACCGGCGGCTGGCGTTCTTCGCCGAAGCCAACGTGCTGCTGGCGGCGTCGGTCGACTATGAGGCAACCCTTCGCAATCTGACGCGTCTGATCGTCCCAACCTTGGCGGACTGGTGTGCCGTTCACGTCGCCAGTGAGCAAGGGACACTTCGTTTCGTTGCCGGGGCACATCGTGATCCCAGCAAGGACCTGCTGGTCCGTGCGCTGTGTGAGTATGGATCCCAGCAGCCACCGTTCGGGGCTCCGGTCCAGCGAGGCGACTATGGTCCGGTCACCGAGGAAATGCTGCAGACCGCTGCGGAAGATTCCGAGCACCTCAAGCTATTTCGAGCCTTGGCAGCGGGGACTTTCCTACGGGTGCCGCTGTTGGCGAGGGACCAGTCGGTCGGCACCATCACCCTGGCCGTCGGCCCCGAGTCCGGCCGGAAATACGGGCCCGACGATCTGGCATTCGCCGAAGAGCTCGCCAGCCGGGCTGCCCTCACGGTTGACAATGCCCGGCTGTACCACGCCGCGCAGGAAGCCGACGAGCGCTACGGCATGCTGTTCGGGAGTAATCCCCAGCCGATGTGGGTCTTCGACGTCGACACGCTGGCGTTTCTCGAGGTGAACGAGGCGGCCACCCGGCATTACGGCTACAGTCGAGACGAGTTTCTGTCCATGACCATTCTCGATATCATGCCGCCGGAGGACGCGCCCGGTCTGCGTCACGGCCTGGAGCGCACCGGCACTCACCGGGGCGACGTCGCGCTGATCCAGCACCAGCGAAAGGATGGCACCATCCTCGACATGGAACTGGTTTCGCACGAGATGGAGCTCGACGGCCGCCGCGCCCGTCTGGTACTCGCTACCGACATCAGCGAACGCACCAGGACTCGAGCCGCGTTGCATCAAAGTGAGGAGCAGCTTCGTCAGGCTCAACGAATGGATGCCGCCGGCCGTCTGGCTGGTGGCGTGGCGCACGATTTCAACAACCTGCTCACCACTATTCGCGGGTTCAGCGAGCTGCTGCTGCGCGACATTCCCGAGGATGACCGGAGGCGCAAAGACGCCGAACAGATTCGGAAAGCCGCGGACCGGGGCGCCGTCCTCACTCGGCAGCTACTGAGCTTTGGGCGTCAGGAAACGCTGGTGCCCCGGCCGCTCGAGCTGAACGGCGTAGTCCGCAATATGGAAGGGCTCATCCAGCGATTGATTGGCGCCGACATCCGGCTGATCACCGAGCTCCGTCCCGGACTGGAAGAAGTGCGAATGGACCCAGCGCAACTAGAGCAAATTCTGGTCAACCTGGTCCTCAACGCCCGCGACGCCATGCCCGCGGGTGGAACGCTTACCATCGAGACCGGCGAGCGACAGATCAGCGGGGCTAGTCGTGCAAGATCAGTAAGGCCGGGCCGGTACCTCGTACTTGCGGTAAGCGATTCCGGCAGCGGTATGGACAGCGAGACGCTTTCGAACGTCTTCGATCCATTCTTTACGGCGCAGGCAGCCGGGAGCCGATCCGGACTCGGCCTTTCCATCGTTTATGGGATCGTTAAGCACATCGGTGGTGTGGTGCGAGTTTCCAGCGAGCCTGGAACCGGTACTACGGTTAAGGTCTTCCTTCCCCGATCGGAGGGCGAACAGCGGAGCACTGCCGAGACGCCGGTCTCATACCAGGGAGACGAGACGGTGCTGCTGGTAGAAGACGAGGACGGGGTCCGTGAGTTGATGTGGAAGATCCTGACCGAGCATGGCTATACCGTGCTCGAGGCTCGCCACGGCCGGGACGCCCTGACGGTCGCTGCAGGCTACGAGCATCCAATCCAGCTTCTGTTGACTGATGTTGTCATGCCCGAGATGGGTGCCGGCCAACTGACCGATCAGCTGCTGGCCCAACGGCCCGATATGAAGGTCCTGTTCGTCTCAGGTTATACCAATGATGAGGTGGTCCGCCGGGGAGTCAGCCGGAAGAACACTGCGTTTATCCAGAAACCGTTCTCGGCGGGGGAGTTGATGGGGAAGGTGCGGGAGGTACTTGACGGGAGTGAGAAAGGACCGTCTATCGCACCCGCGCCTGGAGACTCCTGAGGACCTCGGGACTGGGCTCGCCCCGCAGATAAAGCATGACGTCCCCGATGGACCAGCGGAGGCTCCCGGCTGGGCTGCTGGGCGCCTGATCCCCTACCATCCGTTGCTGGTCGAGTAGAATCAGACGACCCCGCGTATCCAGATATACCACCCGGACCACGGGCCGATTGGAACTGCTGCCCGGAATCAACTGGGCTCGAGTCAGCCCGATCAGCTCCGGCGTCATGCCTTCGATGACGTGCACCGGCCCGCCCAGGTGCTTGACTGCCTCGTCCAGGCCAATACGTAGATAGATCTGCGCCCTCTGCTCGAGCGTCAGCGGTCGAGGCGCAGCGTCCGCCGGTGCCGCAACGTCGGGTCGGGTGGCGGGCGGCAAGGCGGCCGTGGCCGCGTTAGCTCGCTCCCGCCGCCGCTGCCGATCCAACTCCTCCAATGCGGCCGCCGCCGCTCGGCGGGTGGCGAGTAGGTCTGCCTCGCTCGGCTGCTCGGCGTTGGCATCTCGGGCGGCCTCTGTGGTTGTGGTGTCACGGGCCGCTTCAGCCGCGAGGCCGACCGGCTGGCTGACGCTGTCGGTGGCGTAGGTGTCAGCGGCCAGCTGCTGAGCTCCTTCGGGGACCGAATCCAGAGCGGCGGCCGGCACGCTGTCAGCTAACCGCTGCCCTACGGACGGTTCCCCCGTGTCAGCGGCAGGTTCCTCGACCACTTGTGCCGCTCTGGCTTCGGCCCGCTGAACTGGCGACCGGGCCACGGGCCGAGCTGCCTTGTTTCGGGTAGCCAGTGTGGATTCCGGTCTCCGGGTCTCCTCCGGGCTGACCACAGTGGGTGGCACCGCGGGGGTAGCCGAGGTCAGGTCCCGCTCGGAGAGAACCGGATGACTGGGACGGAGCACGTTGCCGGCCAGCTTGGTGCCGGTTACGACGATCAGGATGGCAGCCGCCCAACGCAGACCCCGCATCCACCGCTTGCGCCGACTATTGGCATCGATGGGGTCGGGGACCAGCAGCACGGGAGGCTCATCCCAGACCTCGGGCTCGCGGGTAGGACGGAATGGAGGCGGGCTGCGAGGCGGCTCGGCCTGACGGCGGACAGGGCCGGCAGCCGGCACCTCCATGGCTCCCACCAACCGATCCGCCTCGGCCAGAACCTGCTTCACCTCTTGAAGCCGGGAGCCGCAGGCCACACAGCTGCCCAGGTGCTTCTGGACCTCGCGTACTTCCGCGAGATCCAGCTCACCATCCAGCAGAGCGTGCAGCGTCCCTTCGTCAAGATGCGACATGCTTACCTCGTCCTTCGGTCCGATACGCCTCTACCAGCCGCCGGCGCGCGCGCGCCAGCGTGGTGCCGACCGCTCCCTTGGAAAGGCCCAGCGTGGCGGCTATCTCCTGGTAGTTGAAGCCTTCCGCCTTGAGCAGCAGTGCCTCGCGGTCCCTTTCATTGAGTGTCGCCAGGGCGGCCCGTACCGCCGCGCTAGCCTCGTTCCGGTCGAAGTCTTCTTCGGGTCCCGGAGCGGGGGGTGCATCCGCCCTGAGCAATTCGAGCCGCCGACCTTGCCGCAGATTTCGTCGGCCATCTTCCCGTACCAGATTGAGAGCGACCGCAAACAACCAGGGCCGGGGGTTGTTGGGTGGAGCAGCCACCGCCCGGGCAAAGGTCTCCTGGGCCAGATCCTCGGCGCGATCCCGGTCTCCGGTACGGCGGTACAGCATCCGAACCAGGGAACCGTAATACTGCTCGAACAGTTGGGTCAGATCGGCCGTCATGTGCCTCTTTAGGCTGCCCCGAACGGATCCATCACCCACCGGATATTAAGCGCACGACCTCTGGCAACACTTGTACCAACCTGAAATATGCCTCACAGGCACCGGCTGGAGCAGTGATGGTGATCCTATGGGCCGGCCGCCGACCTGGGCCTGGCTGCCAACCATCTGCCCGAATATGACTTGCGGATGTGCAACCAGGCGAAGGAGATGCGCGGGGCTCAGGAAGTTGCACAAGGACGCTGTAAACGGTCCCCCTCAGGGACTCCGCGCAGCCGCTCTCGTACAGTCCACCCCGGATCCTGTCTGCGCAATGGTACCCGGGCCAGGGGATAAAGCGGCGGATAGTCTGAAGGTGGGATCGGCGGAGCGGAGCTGGTATCGGGGAATTCTGAGCGCCCTAAACCGGGCGCTCTATCCGTTGCATGGAGC
>JAICPP010000300.1 GCA_025929805.1 Gemmatimonadales bacterium
GGTTCCTCGAGATCCTTTCGATCACGCACCCTGTGGTACTCGCTCAGTTCTTGGAGCGTGCCGAGGGCTGCAGCGGTTGCGGTGGCGCACTGCTGGAGTTGATGGATGATGAGCAACGCGGCGACCCCGCCCAATACCGTAGCGGCGGCCCAGGCGTAATCCAGGGCTGCCGCCGTGGTAAGGGCAGCGAATAGTAGGGTCAATCCAAGGACGCTGGGTGAACACAGTGGCCAGGTGCGGAAGATCAGTAGCTGCTTGTTCCCAGCTTCGTGCGCCTGGTTGGCCATAAGCAGGCGGACTGCGCCATGCATTCCCCTTCGCAGTTCCAGGTCCCAGCGATCGTAATTGCCACCCCGGCGGAAGGCGACACCATGTGCCCGGAGGGCTGCTTCTATGGCATAGAGCGTCTTTTCGGGAGGCTTCCACCCTTCTTCGCTCCAGATAGTTGTCGTGCGCGGCCACGGTAACGAGAAACCGGGCGAGTTGTACCGCCAGGGGGTAAGGCCACCGCGCAGGCGTCCCCACAGGCGCGCCAGTGGCTGCAGCAGGTGTAGAGAAGCTGTCAGCAGCTTCAGCCGAAAGATGCGAGACGGCGATGAGTCCGTAAAGGAGGCGCGAGCGGCACTCGAGGCAGCCTGGGCGACGGACATACCGACCACCAGGGCCAGCAGGGGCAGTGCGAGGAGCAGAGGAGTCCAGATGCTGCCGAGGGCGGATAGCGCGGCGAAGGCCAAGATCACCAGGTACCACTCGGGCATAGCGGGTAAGGACCAAATCCCTTCCGAAGGGGGTTGGTAGATGGACTGGAACGGTGCGCTGCCCCAGGTGCCCTGATAGATTCGCTCCCGGCTCCAAGCAGACCCCTGAAGGAGCCCCTCCCTGTAGACCCGACCTGTCCAGGGAATATGGCCTACCGTGTTGTACTTCTCCGGCCATTTTCTTTCCAGCAGCGCTTCGGCCCTACCGTAGCCACGCTGCTGCTTCCAGTAGGCGCGTATGGACGTACGGCGATGGTGCCAGACCATGGCAGCCGGGCTGAACCCCAACGTCCACCCGCGCTGCCGAAGCCGCCAGCAGACGTCGACGTCGTCGCCGGCGACGCGAAACTGCGGATCGAACCCCCCTATCGCTTGTAGGCAGGCCTTGCGGAACGCCATGTTGCAGCCTGGAATATGTTCCGCTTCCAGATCGGAGAGCAGAACGTGAACGGGATTGCCCGGTGCTCTGGCGACGCAATCGGCGATCGGCCCGTCGCCAGGGGGCGTGAGGTTAGGGCCACCCACTCCGGCGTGGTCAGTGCTCAGGAAGGTGGCGGCGAGGTAGGTCAGCCAGTGAGGATCGGGGCGGGCGTCATCGTCGAGATAGGCTATGATCTCGCCCGTGGCCTCATCAATGCCGATGTTGCGGGCGTTACTCAGGCCGAGATTACTCGTGGTGATCAAGCGATAGCCATAATCCTTGGCAATGGCTGCTGTTGCATCCGTCGATCCATCGTCGACGACGATCACTTCGAAGTCTGGGTAGTCTAGGTCGAGCAGACCTTCCAGGCACTCGCTGATGGTGCGCTCCCCATTGTGGCTGCAGACCACAACGGAGATGCGCGGCCAGGGTAGCTCCGGCGAGAACGGCCCTTCGGCAAACGCCCTACGCACGGCTCCCAGAGCCGGCTTCGGATGCCGATCCCGGCCCGTGAGGCCGAAGGCCCAATCTTCCATATCAGATCCATCATTATGCCACTCATCAGTCCAGGAAAAGATCAAGGCTCCCGCGCAGCCGGAGGCGAACGCGGTCCGCACCTGCCACCCGAGAACGCGCTCCTGGCCGTCCTCGCCGTTCCTCAAGCTGTCCAACCCAAGCTCGGTCAGTACCACCGGCCTCCCGCCCGCAACGTTATGCAGGCGGGCGAGGTAGTCCTCTAGACGCTTCTGCTCCTCGAGGTAGACGTTGAAGGAAACAAAGTCGACGAAAGGTAACTGCAGGTATTCGGTCGTCGGATAACTCACGTAGGTAACGAGGCCCTCGGGATCCTCGGCTTTTGCGGCGCGGTAGAGTCGCTCTAGAATACGCTCTATGCGGCGCCGGCCGTACCAACGCACGACAGGAGCCGGGATCTCGTTACCGATCACGTAGCACAGAACCGCCGGGTGACCGGAACAGGCGGACACTCCAGCGCGTGCCCGCTCCTCTATGGACCTAATGCGTCGCCCATCGTTGAGGAAGGGGAAGCGCAGCTCCTCATCAGGCAGGCCGACCATCACACGGAGGCCGTGCCGATGTGCGATGTCTAGAAACCACCGTGGCGGCGCCACGGTATAGGTCCGAACCACATTAAACCCATTGGCCGCTATCTGGGCGAAATCTCGTTCGATAACTTCCGGGCTGTGGTACTGAGCGCCATCGTCACCAGGCCGAAACGGACCATACGTGACGCCCCGAACGTACAACTTCTCCTCACCGACATATAGAAACTTGCCCCGCACTCGCGGCCGGATACTCCCCATGAATCTTCCTAGCTCCTCCCGCCGCTCCTGCGCCACGGACGCTGCGAAGTGTAGCCAGTTGCGACACCGGCTCCGCCCACAGCCCTGCTTACCCCTCCAAGCGCCCATCCCTAGTTGTTTCTGGGAGCTCTCCTGTCACTCAGTGACAGTACATTATAAATGGTCGCGCCCCCGTGGCAAGTAGGGACA
>JAICPP010000279.1 GCA_025929805.1 Gemmatimonadales bacterium
TAGCCACGGAGGAAAGGCTCGTTTGTGAGGTTCCAGACCAGCCACTGTTACCATATGCCCGGATTCGCTGATTCCATCGGTCGTGGCTCGGAAGCAAGACTTCGATGCCTATACCGGCCGAAGTGGAAGGTGCCCCCGCGGCGCCTGGACTACCGGGACCAACCAGCAGCTTGACCAGGCACATATCGATTCCTGCGGTTGGAGCGGTCGCGTTCGGTGCTCCTTCGACTCCGGCACTGGGAGTGCTCGTGGTCTCCGCCCCCGTGAGAAGCAAGGGCTCCCCTTGATGAAACTGCTTCACAAGCAAAACCTTTGTAGCGGCATGGCTGCTCATGGCGGTTTTTAGCCCATCGTCACAAGCCAGTGCGACAGAGGAGATCGGCTGTTGGTTTTCTGCGGCCCTTACACATGACGTCAATGACACGTAGACGGTGCTGAGCACGATTACTCTCGAAGCCAAGACCCTCGGGAGTTTGTGCCGACAGGTTGACGCCGAGGCTGTGTCGCCAGCCTTGCCTGCGCCGGTGCTGCCGATCTTCATGATGTGGCTTCCTGTGATGAGTGTCCGTCGTCGAATGTCTAGGACAGATTTCGTCGATCCGGGGATGACGCCCCTTCGGGTGCGTGGCAAAGTCCCGGGTTTGTCTTGTCAATCATCACTCAGCAGACCCAGGAACCTCGCCACCATCAGCGGCTACTCTGGGCTGGGTGGATTCCATCAGGCGGTGACTAATGTCACGGGCCTTAGCACTGCGGCTCTTCGAAGGAGCTTAGAGGCGCTTTCGATTAATCCCCGAATTAGACTGGAGTGGATTTGTATCGTGCTTGTTTTGCAACCTTACCCAGGCTCCCACGGGTAAACTGTTCCAGCTGTCGCACGCCGGAGGTTGCGACCCGGGTGCATGACAAAGCCACCCGCCAGGGCGGCAGTACCTAACTGGTACCTAAACTCCGACGATCAGGATGGTTCCCGGTAGTACAGGCTGGATGAAGTGAGTGCGGTAAGTGTTTACTGGAAGGCTACTAAGCCGCTCATCTCGTGGTTATCGCTCTATACCGTACCCCCGCCACTCCTGCCGAAGCGATGCCGCCATTTTCGGTGGCAGGGTGATCTCGCGATACAACTCCGCGGCTACCCCCGCCTCCGGCATTCCCAGCCGACGGCGAGCTTCGGCCACCGACACCGACCAGAGCTGCTGCACCGGAATCTGGAACAGGTTGGTCAATCGAATCCGACGCGCGTAATCGTAGGCGCGCGCGAACAGGCCGGCCTGAATGCCGCGACCCACCTGGCGGAAGGACGCGATCCGGCGGGCGCACTCCACCAAGGCCCCGCCATAGAACAAGGTCCAGCCCACCGACTTGGGAACCCCCCGAGAAGCGAAGTAGAGGCCCTGCTCCACCGCTTCTCCCGCAAGTAACACCAATGGCGGCTCATCGTGAGTAAATGTGGTCCCGGTCAGCACGTGGGACGCGTCGTGCACCAGATAGATCTCTTCGGGTGGACGCGAACCGTTAATGAGCTTCCGGAACAGCTTGAGAAAGTGCGGCTTGGCAGGAATGGGCAGTCCGACATAGCCGTTCACGTCGCGAAAGCGCTGGATGGCATCTCCCAGGGTGATCGTTTCCCGATCACTCTCCCAGTCATACGAGGAGAGCAGGAGCTCCATCGCCGAACCTCCTTGCCGGGGCGGCGTGCTCGCTAGCGGCCGGGCTTCCACTCTGGAGGTCATGACGCGCTCGCAATCGCCGCCGGCTCAGCCATCCGCTCCGAGATCTCGATCTCGAGATCGGCCTCCGATCGGCGGCTGATGTAGCGACGATACCAGACTTCGGCACTGAGCAGCAGCCAGATCCGGTTTCCGTGGTCGTACCTGCGGGCCAGATGCTCGTCCACCAACTGCTTCATCCGCTCGCCTCGGAGATAGCCCGCCCGCACCAGCTCGCTGTCCAAGAGAAGTCTCGGCGCCAGGGCTCGTACTTCGCCCTCGAGGATATACATGAGCGGGGAGGCAAACCCCTGCTTCCGGCGGCGCAACACCTCGGGAGGGAGATATCGCTCTCCCAGGCGGCGTTCGAGATACCGTAGCCTGCGGCCCTTGATCTTCAACGAGGTGGGGACCCTGGCCATGAATTCAGCAAACCGGGGATCCAGGAAAGGCGACCGGGATTCCAGGCTGTAGGCCATCGTGGCCCGATCCAGGATGGTGAGCGACTGGCCAGGCAAGCGCGACATGCAGTCCACGTACATCATCTTGTCGATCGAGGCCTCTGCGTTCGGTGCGGCGTACAACTCGAGCAGGCAGGCATCGGGACGGCTGTTCTGAAGCTGCTCGCGAAAGGTGGGCGCGTACAGCTCGGCCCGGTGGGCCTCATTGAACCAGAAGAACTGCAGGCTCTCCGAGTAGCGCTCGCCTCCGGTCTTGCGCGCCATCAGATCCACCCAGCGAAGCTTGTGGGTGACGCTCTTGAAGGTGAACTGATCGGGCAGGCGCCGCAGCACCTGCCGGGCTACCGAGTTCCGCACCACCTCCGGGACCGCGCGGTAGGTATTCAGCCAGCGATCTGCCGCGTACCGGTCGTAGCCCCCGAAGAGCTCATCGCCCCCGTCGCCGCCGAGCACCACCTTCACGTGCCGTGCCGTCATCTTGGCCAGGTGCAACAGACAGATCGAAAGCGGATCGGCCGGCTCGTCCAGCGCAGAGACCAGCCGAGGCAGGTCGTCCACGACGCTGGGGGTCACTTCTTCGGCGTAGTGTCTGGTTCCATACCGCGCGGCCACGGCCGCGGCGTAGGGTAGCTCGTTCAGGTCCCGGTAGGGGATGCCCATCGAAAACGTTCGCAGCTCGGCGCCGAGCGATCTGGCTGCGTACGATGCAATCAAAGTCGAGTCCAGGCCGCCACTGAGAAATGCTCCCACGGGTACATCACTCAACAGGTGCAGCTTGACGGTTTCGGCCAGGAGCTCGTCGATCCGGTCCAGCGTCTCTGCCTCGGAGAAGGTCCATTTGGGCCCATAGGTCAGATCCCAGTAGCGCTCGATCCGCGCGCGTCCATTCTCCCATACCATGTAGTGCGCCGGCGGGAGGGCTTGCACCCGGGTAAAGAAAGTTTCCGGTGGGTGCACGAACCGCATGGTCAGGTACTGATCCAGAGCTCGGGGCGAGAGCTGAGCCAGGCTGGGATCGTCGGCCAGCAGCGCCTTGA
>JAICPP010000333.1 GCA_025929805.1 Gemmatimonadales bacterium
ATTTCCTCGGCCTCCGCTTTGGACACGCCTTCCTTGATGTTGCTGGGGACGTTGTCCACCGCATCCTTCGCTTCCTTCAGACCCAGGCTGGTGATCTCGCGGACCACCTTGATGACCTTGATCTTGTTGGGTCCGCCCTCCTTGAGGGCAACCGTCCACTCGGTCTTCTCTTCCGCCGGCGCGGCGGCGGCACCGCCGCCTCCGCCACCGCTCGCGGGCGCCGCGGCGGCCGCGGCAATCGTGACGTTGAACTTGGCCTTGAACGCCTCGATCAGCTCGGCCAGCTCGACAACGGTCTTGTTGCCGATCGCCTCGAGAATCTCTTCGTTACTCAGCGTGGTGGTGGGCATCAGTTTGGTTTCTCCATCCGGTGATTTTGTTACGAACGCTGCGCGCGAAGCGCCTCGAGGGCGCCGACGACCTGATACAGCATGCCATTCATGACGCCGGCCAGCTGGGCCAATGGGGCCTGCAGGGCGCCGGCCAACTGCGACAACAAGACATCCTTGGGCGGCAAGCTCGCCAGCCGTTGAACCTGGTCCGCCGTGACCGGCCGACCATCCACCAATCCGATCTTGATCGCGGGCTTCTCGAACTCGCGGGCAAAGTCGGTGAGCACCTTGGCCGCCACCACCGGATCTTTTCCGGCCAGCACGAGTCCGGTGGGCCCGGCCAGGTGGTCCTCCAGACCGGTGACTGCGTTGGCGGCCAGCGCCCGCTGCGCCAGGGTGTTCTTGACGACCACGTAGCTGACGCCCGCGGCCCGGAGCCGGCGCCGGAACTCCGTCATCCGAAGCACATTGAGGCCGGTAAAGTCGGTTACGTACAGGTTCGGCGAAGCCCGGAGCTGCTCGGTAAGGCTTTCGATCGTCTCCTGCCGCTCAGTCCGGTTCATCGGTACCCCGCCGTCTCGAGCCGAACCCCGGGTCCCATGGTGCTGGACACGGTGGCGGATCGGATGTACGTGCCCTTGGCCGCAGCCGGCTTAGCCCGGGCAATGGTGTCCATAAAAGCCTGCACGTTGTCGGCCAACTGATTACTGGAGAAGGAAACCTTGCCCACGGGGGCGTGGACGTTTCCGCTCTTGTCCACCCGGAACTCGATCTTACCTGCCTTGATTTCCCGCACGGCGCGGGTCACATCCATGGTGACCGTCCCCGCCTTGGGGTTCGGCATCAGCCCCCGAGGGCCGAGCACCCGGCCGAGGGCTCCCAGCTGCCCCATGACATCAGGGGTGGCCACGATAACATCGCAATCCAACCAGCCGTCCTTGATCTTCTGGATATACTCGACACCCACAAAGTCGGCCCCAGCGGCCTCCGCCTCCCGCACCCGGTCGCCTTGGGTAATCACTAACACTCGAACCGACTTCCCGGTTCCGTGCGGCAGCACCACGGTGCCACGGACGACCTGGTCGGCGTGTCTCGGGTCAACACCCAGATTGACCGCGACATCTACCGTTTCATCGAACTTGGCGAACGACGACTCCTTGACCAGCGCTACGGCCTCCGGGATCGGGTACTGCCGCGTCCGATCGACCCGGGCCACAGCGGCCCGGAACTTCTTGCCTCGCGTGGCCATCAGTCCACCACCTCCAGCCCCATGGATCGCGCGGTTCCAGCGATCATCCTCATGGCGCTATCGAGGTCCGCCGCGTTGAGATCGGCCATCTTGATCTCGGCAATCTTCTTCACCTGGGCCCGGGTGACTTTACCCACCTTGGTCCGGTTCGGCTGGCCGCTCCCCTTCTCGATCCCCGCTTCCTTGAGGAGGAGATTGGGGGCCGGCGGGGTCTTGGTGATGAAGGTGAAGGTTCGATCCGCAAAGATGGTGACCACCACCGGGATGACCATCCCAGCCTGGTTCTGGGTCCTCGCGTTGAACTGCTTCACGAACTCCATGATGTTGACGCCATGGGGACCGAGTGCCGTTCCCACGGGGGGGGCCGGGGTGGCTGCGCCGGCTGGGCACTGCAACTTCACC
>JAICPP010000242.1 GCA_025929805.1 Gemmatimonadales bacterium
CAGCTTGCGATCGCCGCGGAACGCGGCGGCATTAGCTCCTTCCAGCTTCGGCTCAAGCAGAAGTCGGCACGTGAGGTAAGCGAGTTGACCCGCGCGCTGGTTGCGGCACTACGGGTGCCCGTACTGGTGAACGATCGCCCCGACATTGCGCTGGCAGCTGGCGCCGCGGGAGTTCACCTGGGCCCGTACGACTTGTCCGTCGAGCTCGCTCGCCGGATAGCACCGCCCGGGTTCATCATTGGCGCATCTGTGGGAAGCGAGACGGAAGCCTCTGGCGCCGGTAAGGCGGACTACTGGGGTATCGGACCCTGGCGAACCACGGCCACAAAGGGTGATGCGGGCGCCGCGCTGGGCCCGGAGGGTTTCGGGCGCCTTGCCCGACTGGCCGGCAATCGGCCCTGTATGGCAATTGGATCAATCCGGCCCGAAGATGTGCCTGCCGTGCTGAGCCGGGGCGGCTCGGGTGTGGCAGTCGCCTCCGGTATTCTCGCCGCGAACGATGTGGAGGCTGCCACGAGACAGTATGCGGCAGCGGGGCATAGGCAGAGGGGAGTGACTTAGGAACGCGGTTATGGTGCTTTAGAGCCGCCCCGACGCCCAGCGTTCCGGATCTGTCTGATGGCCCGCAGATGTTCGCTGTAGGTTCGAGAAAAGACGTGGCGACCGTCGGGCCGGGCTACGAAGTAGAGGTATTTGACATCGGCCGGATATAGCGATGCCTCCAGACTCCGCCGGCTGGGTGAGTTCACCGGCCCCGGCGGCAGCCCCGGGTTGAGATAGGTGTTATAGGGCGAGTTGAACTGGTAGTCCTTTTCGAAGAGGCGCGACTTGCGTCTGCCTCGCTTCAAGCTGATAGCGTACTGCACGGTGGGGTCGGCCTGTAGCGCCATGCCAATGCGCAGCCGGTTACGATAGACCCCGGCGATCATCTCTCGCTCATCATCAGCCCGCGCCCCTCCCTCTACAATACTGGCGAAGGTCACCAGTTCGAGCCTACTCATATTGAGCGTCTTCAGCCGGGTATCCCAGGCTGGCTGCCACGCTGAGTTGAAGCCTTCCGCCATCACCCGCACCAGCGCACGGGCGCCGACGTCGGCAGGGAGCACGTAGGTCTCCGGGCGGAGAAAGCCCTCGAACGAAGGAACCTGCATTCCCAGGATGGCGCTGGCTGCCTTGCCATCGCGCGCAGCCGCGACAAACGAATCCTCCGGAATGCCGAGGCGTTGGGACGCGAGGCCAGCCACCTCCTGGATCGTGAGGCCTTCGGGGACGGTAAACCGGAGGGCGGCCTTCTTGCCCTTGGCCAGCATGCCCAGCACGGCCCATTCAGAGACGCCGGCTGGAAATTCGTAGACACCGGCGTGCACCGACCGGTCGATCCCGCGAATTCGAGCCAGCAGCTTGAACCAGCGTCGATTGTCGATGACACCATGCGCTGCCAGACTGTCCGTGACGGCCCCAAAGGAAGCGCCGGGTGGAAGGATGACCCGGGCGCTTTGGGCGGAGGTGCCGCAGGCGAGGACGGAGAGCGCGAAAAGAGCGGAAGCTGCAATGCTTCTCCGCAGGGCAGGAGAGATCTTCACCAGTCTAACTTCTCCGTTTCCGGTCTTTCCCCTCTATCCGCTGCTTTCGCCCTGCTCCACCTGCCATCCAGGAAATGTTGTAGCAGCACAGCCGCAGCGAGCGCGTCTACGTCCGCTTTGCGGCCGCGGGTGGAGCCCCCCTGCTCCCGAACGGCCCCCAATGCGCGGGCCGTGCTCATGCGTTCGTCCCAGAGCTCGAGCGGCAGGCCGGTGATACGCCGAATGGCTTCGGCCATCTCTCGAGCGGACCTGGCGCTCTTGCCCTCGGTCCCATCGGGGGCGAGAGGGAGGCCCACTACGACTCCAACCGGACGGTGCAAGGAGGTGAGCTCGAGCAAGGGCTTCATGGGGAAGCGCTTTCCGGCGCGCCGACCCAAGGTCTCCAGCGGGCTAGCCAGAGTCTGGGTCTCGTCGCTCAGCGCCAGGCCGATTCGAACCTCGCCCCAGTCGATTCCGAGAATGCGGCCGGTGGTGGGAATCGTCACCAAAAAAGCGTAAACGGTGAACGGTAAACAGTAAACGGGAGCTCCTTCACCTCCCGAGTCTCCCGTTCACCGTTCACCGTTTGCTGTCTACCGACTACTGCGCCATCGTGGCGAAGAACTCCTTGTTGTTCTTCGTGCGCTTCATTCGCTCGAGCAGGAACTCCAGCGCTTCTACCGGAGGCATGTCGGCCAGGAAGTTACGCAGCAGGTACACCCGGTTGAGCTCGTCCTTGTCCATCAGGAGCTCTTCCTTACGGGTGGAGGTCCGTTGAATGTCGATGGCGGGATAAATCCGGCGGTCGGCCAGCCGCCGGTCCAGCACCAGTTCGGAGTTGCCGGTGCCCTTGAACTCCTCGAAGATCACCTCGTCCATTCGGCTGCCGGTGTCAACCAGCGCCGTGGCGATGATGCTCAGGCTCCCGCCTTTATCGATATTCCGGGCGGCACCAAAGAATCGTTTGGGCTTCTGGAGCGCGTTGGCGTCCACACCACCGGAGAGGATCTTGCCGGAGTGGGGAACCACCACATTGTGGGCCCGGGCCAACCGGGTGATGGAATCCAGCAGGATCACCACGTCGCGCCCGTGCTCCACTAGCCGCTTCGACTTCTCGATGACCATGTCCGCCACCTGGACGTGTCGGTCGGCGGGCTCATCGAAGGTGGACGAGATCACTTCCGCCTTGACGTTTTCCTCCATGTCGGTGACCTCCTCCGGCCGCTCGTCGATGAGCAGTACGATGAGGACGATCTCCGGATGATTTTCGCTGATCGCATTGGCCAGCTTCTGCATCAGTATGGTCTTGCCGGCCTTGGGAGGGGCCACGATCAGGGCGCGCTGCCCCTTCCCAAGCGGCGCGAGCAGGTCCACCACCCGCATCGAGAGGTCACCGTTCTTCCGCTCCAGCCGGATCCGGGCATCGGGGTAGCGCGGCCGCAGGTTGTCAAAGGCGATCCGGTGCTTGGTCTTCTCCGGCTCCTCGAAGTTGACCTGCTCGACCTTCAGCAGCGCGAGGTATCGCTCGCCCTCTTTGGGAGGGCGAACCTGGCCCATGACGGTGTCGCCGGTGCGAAGGTCGAAGCGCTTGATCTGGCTGGGGGAGACATAGATGTCGTCGGGCCCATACAGATAGTTCCAGTCCTGGCTGCGAAGGAATCCATACCCTTCAGGCAGGATCTCCAGCACGCCTTCGCCCCGGATCACCGTATCGGAGTCCAGCAGCGACTGCTCGATCCGGAAGATCAGATCCTGTTTCCGGAGACCCGAGTAGTTGGTGATGTTCAGCTGCTCTGCCAGGTTGTGGAGCTCAGCGACCGACTTCTGCTTTAGCTCAGCGATATCCACGGGAGGGACTCCGAGGCGGACGGGCTCGCACAGACGCGAGCCGGAGTGGGGAGTTTGTTAGAATGCAAAGATCCAGCAGGGTTGGACAGGTATATGTGGTGGGCCCAGAGGGCGCCGAAACGAGCAAAAGACGATGTGAGGACGGGGAGTTTCCTGTCAAACAAGGAGCACCAGAAAGTAGACAGCCGGGAGAGCGGAGTCAAGAGGGATGCCGAAACAGGGCACCTGACAACGGCACGGCTCTATTGCTTAAGCTCTAGGCTGGTACAATGTTTCTGCGTTCAGAGCTTCAGTTTGGAGGGTCTTTCACGACGTTCACCTCCTGGTCGCATGGCCCCTATGAACGACTCCGAGCGGCTGAGCCGACTGCGCCACGACCTATCGAACCCTCTCTCAGCACTCCTAGCCGAGACCCAGCTCCTTCTTTTGAACGAATCCCAAATCGATCCGGAAACGCTCACCGGTCTACGTGAGATCGAGGCACTCGCCATTCGAATGCGGACCATGCTACGGGAGATTTGAGGACAGGTCCCTAGGCGGGTCCCGGCCCCTTCACGCCGACACTGGTAACTCACTTGGATCGGGAAACGCCGCGACAAACGCCTCAACAGCATTGGGATCCAGCTGAGTGCCGGCCACCCGCCGGAGCTCGCACAGAGCATCGGCCGGAGGCCGGGCATCTCGATACGGCCTCCGGGTGGTCATAGCGTCAAAGGAGTCGGCCACGGCCACGATGCGAGCTTCGATC
>JAICPP010000295.1 GCA_025929805.1 Gemmatimonadales bacterium
ATCTGGTGGTTCGGAGAAGGGGTGCGTCTATGAGCAGCGGAAAGTGTATGAGGGCATGGGCCGATCAGCGGGGACAAGCCCTGGCGGAGTTCGCCATGGTGCTCCCGCTGATCATCATGTTCATAGCCGCCATCCTCGAGTTTGGGAGGGCCTGGAACATCAAGCAGGCCATTACCGATGCGGCCCGAGAGGGCGCCCGGTATACGGTCGTCAAGGACAACACGATCACAACGGTGGCCCAGATCCAGGCTAAGGTGGAGCAGCGGCTGGCGCTTGCCTCCATAGAGCAGAGCGTGGTCACGGTCTGGAGCGCGGATCCTTTCTGCTCGCCGCTCTCCAACTGTTTTCACAGGGCGGACGGTGCAGGTTGGGGGAGAGAAATGACGGTGAGTGTCTCAACCCAGCATCGTATGGGTCTGGTTCACATGCTGCTCGGCTGGGCCGGTGTGCCGTCCACGGTGACGATCGCGACCGACGCCACCATGCGCAACGAATAGTAAGGTAATTCACGGAGCTATCACGGCCGGGGAGCATGCTCTTCTGGTCCGCAGTCACCCGAGATGGGTAAGCGAGCATTCTCATGAGAAAACGACGCCCCTGGTTCATGCTGGTCCTGGCTCTCACTTCAGGCATCGTGGCGGCGCTGCTGGCGCTCCGGTATCTGCGGGAGCGTACCACGCCGCTGATGGCCTCGGAGCCCCGGACGGCGACTATCGTCCTCTCGGCGCGCAGCCTGCCCGTTGGGGCTTTTGTGACCGAGCGAGACGTCAAGGTCGTCAGCTGGCCCGGTGAGGCAGTCCCGAGCGGCTACATCCGCTCGATCAAGGACGCGGTCGGAAGGGGGATAATCACGCCCGTCGCGGAAAACGAGCCGCTCCTGGCCGGCAAGCTGTCCACCAAGGATGCCGGCGGCGGCCTCCCCATCATTATCCGGGACGGCATGCGGGCAGTCAGCGTTCGGGTGGATGAAGTGATCGGAGTAGCTGGCTTCGTGCTGCCGGGAACCCGGGTAGATGTCCTGCTGACCCTCGACAAGAATCAGTCTCGTTCTCAAGCCATTACCAAAACCCTGCTCCAGAACGTTCAGACCCTGGCTGCAGGGCAGTCGGTGACCCGGGACAAAGAAGGGAAGCCGCAAACCGTTACCGTAATCACGCTGCTTGTCACTCCGGACGACGCCGAGCTGCTGGCTCTGGCATCCAAGGAGGGCCGGCTCCAGCTCGCGCTGCGCAATACGCTCGACACCATGCCGGTGTACACGGCCGGGGCTCGAGCCGATAAGCTCTCTCCCAGCACGGCCTCATCTACCCCACGGCCTCAGCGAAATCGTGCTCCTGCTCGTGCCCCCAGGGCGGATCCCACCGTCGTCGAAGGATATCGCGGCGGAGAGCGGACCCTGACAACGTTCCAGAAACCCTGACCCTTACCCGTGGACACCTCGTGCACTTCTTCCGCCAAGGTTGGATCGACCCCGTCTCGTGTGCCTGGCGGTGGTGTTTCGCCTCTGCTCTCGCGGCCTCGGTTCTGGTGGGCGGCGCTCGGCCGGCTGGAGCTCAACGCGTGGTCCGGGCACCGGAGCAGGTCGTCTCGGTCTCGAAGGGTGCGTCGGCGCTCCTCGTCAACACAACCGCGATCCAGCGCTTTTCCATCGGCGACCCCGCCGTTGCGGAGGCTGTGGTGGTCTCACCAACCGAGATCCTGATCAACGGGAAGACACTCGGCACCACCAGCCTGTTCCTGTGGGACAACGCCGGTGCGATCAAGCTGTACTCGGTCGAGGTGACGGCGGATGCGCCGGGGCTTCAACGTTACCTCAGCTCGGTCCTTCAGGGTGAGCGAATCGATGTGATCGCGAGCGGCAATGTGGTGACCCTTTCCGGCCAGGTGCGCGACGCCAGCGTGGCCAACCGCGCGGTCGAGATCGCCAAGGGATCAGGCGCCACCATCGTGGACAACCTGACGACTCCCGAGGCAGTGCAGGTGCTGCTCAGGGTGCGGTTTGCCGAGGTGAACAAGAGCGCCATCAAGGAGTTCCGCTCCCAGCTCGCCGCTTTCAATCCGCACCGCCTGGACGACAGCGGTGACTGGTTCGGCAGCACGAACACGAATACCGAAACGGGGACGTTCGACGACGGAGTGGTAGACCTCGGGCTCTTCAACCCGAACGCCAGCATCGAGATGCTGATTCGCGCCCTCACGTCCAGGGGTCTGTTGAAGAGCCTGGCGGAGCCGAATTTGATTGCCCTGCCGGGGCGGGAGGCCTCGTTCCTGGCCGGAGGCGAGTTTCCCTACCCCGCCGTGCAAGGCGGCGGAGGCAACAATGCCGTATCGATCGTGTTCAAGGAGTTCGGCATCCGGCTCAAGTTCACGCCCACGATCACGCGGGGAGGAAGCATCCGGCTGAAGGTGGCGCCGGAGGTGTCGGCATTGGACTTCTCCAACCCTCTCGTCTTCGGCGGCTTCACCATCCCCAGTCTGCTCAGCCGGCGGGCGGAGACCGAAGTCGAGATGAAGAACGGCCAGTACCTCGCTATCGCGGGACTGGTCGACAACACGATGACCGACAACGCAACCAAGATCCCGATCCTGGGCGATATCCCGATTCTGGGGCAGTTCTTTCGGAGCAAGGACGCCCGGCAGCGCCGGACCGAGCTCCTGGTGCTGGTATCGCCCAAGCTGGTTCTGCCGAGCGATACGCCGGCGTTACTGCCCACCGGCGAGCCCAGCACCTGGAAGTGGACCGGCCAAATGAA
>JAICPP010000254.1 GCA_025929805.1 Gemmatimonadales bacterium
ATCCTGCACCGGGCCCGACTCTCACCGCTGGCACTCACCAGCCGCCTCACCAATGACGAGGTCGCCGCGCTGTTTCAGGCGACACGCTCGACCTTGACTGACTGGGTCGACCGGCTTCGCAGCGAAACCGGAGATGCATTTCCGGAGAAGGTCACCGCGTTCCGGGAGGGAATGGCCGTCCATGGCCGTTTCGGGAAGCCGTGTCCTGACTGCGGGTCGCCGGTGCAGCGGATCCGCTATGCCGATAATGAGACCAACTACTGCGCACGGTGCCAGACCGGTGGCCGCCTACTCGCGGACCGGGCGATGTCGCGCTTGTTGAAGCAGGATTGGCCCCGGTCGATTGATGAGGTGGAGTAGAGAGTCGAGCGTCGCAAGTCGCGAGTCACGAGACGGTGGGTATTTGGCTTTCTGCTGCGTTGGATTGATAAGCTGAAAGCGGCTTCATAGCGTAGCATAGGCCATGGGCAACTATCGGCAGCTTGGTGTTTGGAAACGGGCTCACGTCTTTGTCCTCAAAGTTTACGGGTTGACCAGGAATTTCCCTGAGGACGAGCGTTTTGGACTCACGGTTCAGCTCAGACGTGGTGCGGTGTCCATCGTTTCGAACATTGCGGAAGGGTCCGGGCGCAGCGGAGAAGGGGAGCAGGCCAGGTTCCTACGCATTGCACGTGGGTCCGTCTGCGAGGTAGAGTGCCAGCTGCTGCTCTCGCGAGATCTGGGCTATGTTGAACCTGCTCAGTGGAAGCTCTTAGAGGAGGATTGCCAAACCTTGAGTCGGATGCTAAGTGGTCTGCTCCGCTCCTTCCGTCGAAAGAACATTCATGAATGCCGACTCGTGACTCGTGACCGGTGACTCTCGACATCTCACCCTCGCTCCATTACACTACCCCCACCATGTTTGCCCTCCTCGTCGTGCTCCTCATTCTCGACGCGCTCCTCCTCTCGGTCGTAGTGCTGCTTCAGGCCGGGCAGGGCGGCGGGCTGGCTTCCCTAGGGGGTGGCGGTACCGACACGGTGCTGGGTGGCCGGCAGGCGGTCACGATCCTGACCAAGCTGAGTTGGTGGTGCGGGGGCATCTTCATGCTGCTCTCCCTGGTGTTGTCCCTGGTTCCTCGGGGCGGCAGCTCCAGCGCCATTCAGGAGCGGCTCCGCGCCGCAACGCCGGCGGCACCGACCCAGCAAGCTCCGCTTCCTCTGGGAGATGAGGCACAGCCTTCCTCAGAAGCACCTCGGCCGGGAACCACGCCTGATGCCGGGGCCTCTCAGTCGCGGCAAGCACCGCTTCCTCTGGGCGCCCCGGCCGAGAAGCCGGCTCCCACCACGCCGGCCCCGCAGCAGCCGAAGCAGTGACGAGCGCTTTTCCATCCAGCGGGGCGATCGGGTGACCGATCGCCCCGCTTTTGTTTTGCTGGAGGATGGAGCCTGGTTCTCCGGAACGACAGCGCGAAAAGTGGAGCCAGCCTTTGGCGAAGTGGTGTTCACCACCAACTTGACTGGCTACCAGGAAACGTTCACCGACCCGAGCTATTTGGGACAAATCGTGGTAATGACCGCACCCATGATCGGTAACTACGGGGTGAACGAAGAAGACATGGAGTCGCCTCATCCTCAGGTGAGCGGAGTAGTGGTGCGGGAGCTCACTCGGCATGCGTCGAACTGGCGCGCTAGCCGGAGCCTGGACGACTGGCTCGGCTCAGCGGGTGTGCCCGTCATCGAGAACATCGATACTCGCCGCCTCACCCGGCACCTGCGCGAGCGAGGCGCCATGCGTGGTGTGGTGGCGGAAGGCAGCCGGCCGACCGATGAGCTCCGCGCGCGTCTGCTTGCCTCGCCGTCCATGGAAGGCTTGGATCTGGCCTCGCGGGCCAGTGCTGCAGCTCCGCACTCCGAGGGAGTCGGGCCGCACATCCTGGCGTACGATTTTGGGATGAAGCGGAACATCGTGCGCATGCTGGTAAGTGCCGGTTGCCGGGTCACGGTTGTTCCCGCCACCACCTCTGCCGCGGAGGCGCTCGCCCTGAGCCCAGATGGGCTCTTCCTGTCGAATGGACCGGGTGATCCCGCGGCTGTGGGGTACGCGCTCGATACGATCCGGCGGCTCTCTGGCAGGGGTCTCCCTACCTTCGGCATCTGCCTGGGGCACCAGCTAATCGGGCTTGCCTACGGGGCGGCAACTGCCAAGCTCCCCTATGGTCACAGGGGTGGCAACCACCCGGTACGCGACCTCCGCAGCGAGCAGGTGCTCATCACAACCCAAAACCATGGCTTTGCTGTGGTTGGCGGTGCGGAGGGGATTCCCGGAGCTCCGGCGCTGGCAGTGACTCACCTCAACCTGAACGATGGAACCATCGAGGGCATCCGCCATCGTGAGTTCCCGCTCTTTGCCGTCCAGTACCATCCTGAGGCTGCTCCCGGCCCCCACGATGCGCTGCCTCACTTCCAGGAATTCATGGCCTCGCTTGGTAAGAGTTCGGCTCAATCTGGCAACCCCTTGACAGACAAGGGTTAAGCTCGTAGTATCGGCCATTGGCTGGCCCTCCCTGTGCTCCGCAGACCAAACCCTCCTGGGGGATGCATGACCAAGGCCGATCTCGTTGAACAGGTGACCGCCTCTATCGCCCGCACGGCAGGGCCGATGATCTCGAAAAAGGACTGTGCCCGCGTGGTGGACGCCTTTCTGGAGGCCGTGAAGGAAGCGCTCAAGCAGCAGCACAACATCGAAGTACGGGGCTTCGGCACCTTCAAGATCCGCCGCCGGAAGACCCGCATGGCCCGGAACCCACGCACGGGCGATCCGGTTGAGGTAGCCGCGCGTCCGGTGCCAGTCTTCAAGCCAAGCAAGGAGTTGCGAGCCTTGGTGGCGGATGAGACAACTTCAGAGGCAGAGCCGGCTCAGGGAATGTAGGTGGCGTCGAGCATCAGGTTTACAAGGGTCGCCCGGTGACGAGCCGGGCGATCTTCTTTGTTTGCAGTGTTCCCGTTTCACCTGGCCCAGCGGGACGGTAACTTTCAGGCATGTCAGGTATCGTCCTATCCACAGTCACGGTTCGGATACTGCTCTTCGGCAGCTACGCCCAGCGGCTGGGTGTTGCTGCGCTGGATCTCTCACTGGAGAGTCCGGCGACGATCGACGATGCGTTGAACCGGCTTCGGTCACTGCCGGGTGGAGAAGCGCTTCCTGAACGACCCCTCTGTGCACTCAATCTGTCTCAGGCCGGAGCCGGAACTCCCCTCACTTCGGGGGACGAGCTGGCCCTCCTTCCACCGCTGGCAGGCGGCTGATCGATGTACCTGACCTCAGATCCCCTCGATATCGGGTTGCTGGTGGCCCGGGTGCACGCGCCATCACGCGGAGGCATAGCGTGCTTCATCGGGGCCGTCCGCAATCACCAGGAGGATCGTGAGGTGGTTCGACTGGAGTACTCGGCATACCTGCCCATGGCAGAGGCCGAATGCGCTCGCATTGTGGCAGAGGCCGAGTCTCGCTGGACATGCGCGATCGCTCTCCAGCACCGGATCGGAACGCTGGAGGTCGGCGATACCGCGGTTGCGATTGCCGCGGCGTCTGCTCACCGCGACGAGGCCTTCGCTGCATGCCGCTATGTGATCGAAGAGTTGAAGCGCCGGGTTCCGATTTGGAAGCGGGAGTCCTACACCGACGGCTCGGTGGAGTGGGTGGGGAGTGGGGAGGAAGTGGCGAAGCGGGAAAGCGGCGAAGCGGGGAGGACCGTACGCGGGGAATTGACGAGTGAACTGATTGCTCGCTTCAACGGAGAGAAGACGTGACTTCCGACCTTCCCCGCCTCCCCGCTTC
>JAICPP010000169.1 GCA_025929805.1 Gemmatimonadales bacterium
GAAGAAGATGGAGCACGCCGAAGGGTACGGGCTGTTCATCGGCGGGGAGTCCCTCGATGGCTCGGCGCAGCGCTACACCTATTTCTTGGTGCGCGGAGATGGGAAGTTCATCATCAAGCGGCGGGATGGAGAGAAGCTCACTGAGCACACCAAGGGCTGGCAATCAAACCCGGCGGTGAAGAAGGTTGATTCGAAAGGAGCGGCCACGAATCTGCTCGAGATTGACGCCAAGCTCGACCCCAAGCGAGTCAGCTTCAAGGTGAATGGGAAAGAGGTGCACTCGATCCCGGCTGGCCGGATCGACACCAGGGGGATCGTCGGTATCCGGGCCAACCACTATCTCGACATTCACGTAGAGGGATTCGCAATCCACGAGTAGGAGAAACGGCCCTCTGGTCAGGAGGCAACGGACTTCAATGCCTGCTCCATTGCGTCGAGCCCCTCCTCGAGAATTGCATCCGGGGTGGTGAGCGGGGCGAGTACCCGCACGGTATTGCCGTAGGTACCCGCTGATAGCAGAATCACCCCCCGCTCGAGCGCCGCGCTGAGAAATCGCTGGGTCAGTGCCGGATCTGGTGCTTGAGTATCCCGCTCGACCAGTTCCATCCCAATCATGGCGCCGAGTCCGCGCACGTCGCCGATGCACGTGTGGTGCGCGGCCCACTGGGAAAAGCGGGAGCGTATCCGCTCACCCATCCGGGCCGACCGGCTAGGGATTGCTTCGGTTTCCATGACCTTGAGCACGGCCAGTGCCGCGGCACAGGCCAGTGGATTTCCCCCATATGTCCCGCCCAATCCGCCGACGTGACACGACTCGAGCACATCGGCACGTCCGGTTATCGCTGCCAGCGGCAATCCCCCGCCAAGCGACTTGGCCATGACCATGATGTCCGGTACCAGCCCGTAATGCTCGCTGGCGAAGAGCCGCCCGGTCCGTCCGAATCCGGTCTGGATCTCGTCAACAATGAAGAGAATGCCATGGTCCCTCGCAAAGGCGGCCAGGGCGGTCACGTACTCCGGGGGAGCCGGAATGAATCCGCCTTCACCCAGCTGTAGCTCCATAATGATGGCCGCCACTGAGTCGGGATCTGCTGTGTCGGCGAAGATCTGTTCCAGTTTCGCCCTGTTTCCCATGCAACACGCTCCCGCTTCCTTGGAGGCTCCCTTCTGACGCTCGGCACAGCGATAACAGTAGGGAAACGGAATCCGATACACCTCGGGCGCAAATGGTCCGAAACCCTGCTTGTAAGGGAACACCTTCGAGGTTAGCGCCAGCGCCAGGTTGGTCCGTCCATGGAAGCCATGCTCGAAGCAGACGACCGCCTGGCGGCCGGTGTAGTAGCGAGCCACCTTGACGGCGTTCTCAACCGCCTCGGCTCCGCTGTTCACCAGAAAGGTCCGCTTCGGATGACTGCCGGGCGTGATCTGGTTGAGCCGTTCAGCCAGCTCCACGTAGGGCTCATAGGTCGAAACCGGGAAGCCAACATGCGCAAAGCGGTCCAGCTGCATTCGGACTGCCTGGACCACTTCGGGATGTCTATGGCCGGAGTTGACCACCCCGATACCGCCCGCAAAGTCGATGAGATGGTTGCCGTCCGCGTCGGTGATGACCGACCCTTCGGCATGCACAATGGCGATGGGGGTAACCGCTGGCACGCCCCGCGGCACGGCCCGGGATCGTCGGGCCAGCAGGGCACGGCTCCGCGGTCCCGGAATCTCGGTTACCAGGTGGATGACGCCTGACATAGGGCCTCGAGGTTAAAGCTTTGTACCTCACTAAGTTGAAGCTATAGAGCCAGATATGGCACCGACAGTCTGCCACTGGCAGGTGAGCCAGGGGCTGGACAGAGGGTAGGGGGTCGGAGCTACTATGGCTGGGTACGGCCTCATCCGGGGCGGTACGTTTGCATCCTCCGACCAAGCGGAGGGTCCACTCTCACGGCTGACCATCTCCTAGAGCTGTGAGCCCCCATCAGCGGCGGGGGCGAGGTTCCGCGGGCAAGTGCAGTTTGCCGACGGAGCCAGACCGAGTGCCGCGCCGACCATGAAAAGAGGAGTTTGTGAGAGTCCTGGTGTTGGGCGCCGGCGCGGTGGGGACCGTGTCCGCCCTCAAATTCGCGAAAGAGGCGGTGCTCGAGAAACTCGTCATCGCCGACGCGGCCTCCGCCCATGCTTCCCTTGTAGCAGACCGGCTCAACGATTCACGGGTATTGGCAATCGCTCTCGAAGCGGGAGATCGAGCCGCCGTTGCCCGTGCCATTCAGCACTTTAACATCACCCTGGTCCTCAACGCGGCGTTGCCAGGGATCAATCTTCAAGTCATGCGCGCGTGTCTGGATGCGGGTTGCGACTATATCGACCTCGCCAGTGGTGGTACGGATGCCGATGGTGTGCCCAAGATCGATGACCAATTCGCGCTTGACGCCGAGTTCAGAGCAGCCGGCCGGACAGCTATTCTGGGGATGGGCGCGGATCCGGGCACTACCAACGTGTACGCTGCCTATGCCGCCAAACACCTGCTCGACCATGTGACCGAGCTGCGAATTCGTGACGGGGACAATTCGATCTGTCATGGTCACGATGGGTTCGTCGTCCCCTTTAGCCCGTGGGTCATGATAGACGAGTGCCTCTGCAAGGCTGTTTCCTACCGGAATGGAAGCTATCACCTGGAGGAGCCGCTCACCGGTCTCGAGCCATTCGACTTTCCCGAGCTCGGGGTGCTCAACTGCTACTACGTCGATCATGAGGAGTGTAAGACGTTACCGCGCTTCTTCCCTCATGCGCGAACCATCGATTTCAAGCTCTGCATGGCCGATAGTACGGTCGAGACACTCCGAGTCATGAAGCGCCTGGGCCTGTCGAGCAAGAAACGGGTGAGGCTCGGCGATCAATTCGTTGTTCCCCGCGATCTGGTAGTCTCGTTACTGCCCAAACCAACCGATTTGGCCGGTCGCCTCCAGGGGAAGAGCTGTGTGGGCACGTTGGCGAGAGGCATCAAAAACGGGCAACCCAAGGCGTACTACATCTACAATGTGAGCGACCACGAGGTTGTTTTTCGGGAGCTCGGGGCTCAGGCAACTGCATATCAGACCGGAATCCCACCGGTGATTGCGGCCCGGTTGATCACCGAGGGTGTCTGGCGGGGTCCGGGGGTCATGTCACCCGAGCAATTCGATCCCGACCCGTTTCTGAGGTATCTCGCCAGTGAAGGGATGCCGTGGCATGTGCGCGACGACTCGGCCTTGGCCGGAACCCCGCGGGTAGCGGCCCGCCCGTCCCGGGAGATCGCTGCAGCCTAGAGCAATCTCCGCGGCGGAGGAAAACAGCATGTCCTGGAGGAGTGGATGACCAGCACGGCAAGGCCGTCCGGCAGAAATCAGACCTCACGGGTGGTGCGCCATCAGATGTATATCGGAGGGCGCTTCGAGGACGCCCTGAGCGGGGGGACGCTGGAAGTGTACGATCCCGCCACCGAGGGAGTGATCGCCACCTGTCCGGCAGGCGATGCGAAGGACGTCGATCGCGCCGTGCGGGCGGCTACCAGCGCTTTTTACGGTGGCTGGAGAAAGGTTACCGCCCAGGAGAGGGGCCGCGTTCTGCTCCGCCTGGCGGACCGGATCAGGGCGCGGCGAGGGGAGCTGGCGGAGCTCGAGACCAGGAACTCGGGCAAGCCTATCGTCGAGGCCGAATACGACATGGATGACACGGCGACATGCTTCGAGTATTACGGCGGCCTCGCCACCAAGATCAATGGTGAAGTACTACCCGTGCCCGCGGAGGCCATGGCCTTCGCCCTGCGCGAACCGGTGGGAGTGGCTGGACAGATCATCCCCTGGAACTACCCGCTCCTCATGGCGGCGTGGAAGATCGCTCCCGCCCTGGCGGCCGGTTGCACCGTTGTTCTCAAGCCGGCCGAGCAGACCCCCCTCTCGATTCTGGCTTTGGCCCAGGACTTTGAGGCGGTTGGGATACCGCCCGGAGTGGTGAACATCGTCACTGGGGACGGACCGGGCGCGGGCGCTCCACTGGTGGTTCACCCTGATGTCAGGAAGATCGCGTTCACCGGGAGCGCGGAGGTGGGCAAGCTCATCATGAGAGCCGCCGCGGATCAATTGAAGCGAGTCTCCCTGGAACTAGGCGGAAAATCTCCGAACATCTTCTTCAATGATGCCGATTTCGAGAATGCGGTCGATGGAGCCCTGTTTGGCACCTTCATCAATCAGGGTGAGGTCTGCTCTGCGGGAAGCCGGGTACTGGTGCAGCGCGATATCTACCGGAAATTCATCGATGCTGCGGCCGCAAAGGCGAAAACCATCAAGCTGGGCAATGGCCTCGACCGGGAGACCAAAATGGGCCCACTGGTCAGCTCCGAGCAGCGCGATCGGGTAGTACGATATCTGGAGATCGGCCGGGGAGAGGGTAAGCTGGCGGTTGGCGGTGGCATTCCCAAAGCCCTGGACTGGGGTTGGTATGTGGAGCCGACCATCTTCTACGACGTTGACAACTCCGCCACCATCGCTCAGGAGGAGATCTTCGGGCCGGTCATGAGCGTCATCCCCTTCACCGACGAGGCGGAAGCGATCCGGATCGCGAACGCAACACCCTACGGCCTCGCCGCCGCCGTCTGGACCCGCGACATCTTCAAGGCATTCCGGGTGGTCAAGGCGCTCGAGGCCGGTATTGTGTGGGTCAATCACATGCAGCCCACCTTCGTCGAGGCCCCCTGGGGCGGCTATAAGGCCTCCGGGTTCGGCCGAGAGCTGGGACATTGGGCGGTGGAAGAGTATCTGGAGACCAAGCAGGTGTTCATCAACCTCGACGAGAAGCCGATCGGCTGGTATTAACGGCAGTGAAAAGTGAAGGGTAAAGAGTGAAGGGTGAGCGGAGCTAGCTGATCCCTTTTCACTTTTCACTTTTCACTCTTCACTCGTCAGTAGTTGCACCCACGCAACGACCACCCGCCACTACACTCCCTGCAACTTCCGGCACACCGCGGCTAGAGCGTTGTACCCCAACGGGTTTGACGCGCTCACACTGGGCACGAAGCTGGCATTCCTCCGGTACCATACCATCCTTCCGGCAGACCCTGCACCACACGCTCGAGGAATCGCATGCGGAAGCCAGCTTGTTGGTCGCCGGGCTCGGAGGCCACCCCCCGATGAGTGCCGATGCGTGGGTCGAAGAGTTGCTGGGCCGGCCTGCCGTAAAGCTGGATCTCACCCCCATCCGGGCAGACTTCCAGAGCCGGGTGATCCTCCTGACCGGCGCGGCCGGATCGATCGGCTCCGAACTGGCCCGCCAGATTGCCCCGCTCAAGCCGGCTCGCCTGGTGCTGCTCGACCGGTCGGAAAGTGATCTCTACTTCTTGCACCTAGAACTGAGTGAGGCCCATCCAGCACTCAGTGTCGTGCCGGTCATCTGCGACATCACCAATCAGACCCGGCTGGCACAAGTGTGCGCGCACCATCGGCCCGAATACGTCATTCATGCCGCAGCGTACCGACACGTGGCTCTGATGGAGGCCAACGTGCTCGAGGCGGTGCGCAACAACGTGCTGGGCACCCTGTTCGCGGCGACCATGGCCGTACGCCATGGAGCGGCCAAGTTCCTCCTCGTGTCGAGCGACAAGGCGATTCGCCCGTCCACGGTGGTGGGAGCCACCAAGCGGGTCGCCGAACGCATCGTTTTCGGCCTGGCCAATCTGCACCGTTCAGGCACCGATTTCCGCGCGGTCAGAATCGGTAACGTGCTCGCCTCCAGGGGCAGCGTTATCCAGATGTTCGAGCGGCAACTCGAGGCCGGCGGGCCCATCAGAGTCGCCCATCCCCTGGCTCAGGCCAATTTCACGACCACCTCGGAAGCGGCGCAGCTGATGCTACTCGCCGGCTCTCTCCCCGGAATGGCGGGAGCAATCGCAATGCTGGAGATGGGCGAGCCGGTGCGGATGCTCGATCTGGTGGAAAGGTTCATCCGATCACCCGGAAAGGTTCCGGGCAACGACATTCGGATCGTGTTCACCGGCTTGAGGCCCGGTGAGGTGCTCGAAGAAGGGCGGATGTCGGCTCTGGAACCCAGCCTGCCGACTTCAACCGAAGTGATCCGCATCAAGCAGGCGCCCGAAAGCTCGGGCCCGGAACTGATGGAGAAGCTCAGTCAGCTGTTCGCGGCGCTGGATGTAGGGGACGCTGAAGGCGTACTGACAGACCTGTGTGAGCTGGTGCCGGAATGTGTTCCCCCACTGCGGCAGTCTCACACTTCTCTATCTACCAGGCCGTGGCCGCCCACTCAGCCGGGGAGAGGAGTCACCGGTCTCGGGGAAAAGCGCCGACGGGAGCACAGGCGGCTTGCCCAGCGTCCCTCCGAACCTGCGGAACTACGGGTGATCGATCGGCGCAGCGGCGTTGCTTGCCGCCGGAAGACACCTCGACACGGAGGCCGCCGCCACACCGACGTCGGAGCACTGATCTCTCAACGGACTCATTTGAGGACTCGGGTTCCCCGAATGAGCGGCCCCACCCAGGCATCGCAGGAGACTAGCACGTGAGTCTCGAAGTCGTGGAAGCGGCCCTTCGGGTTCGCGAGCTCACGCCGGAGGAATTACCAGGGTGGGATAGGATGGTTCGTGGGTTTCCCCACGCCCGGGTGGTTCACACCCTGCCATGGATCCGTTCACTCGAAGCCTCCGGGGCAGGGCTGGCTCGATTTCTGGTCTTCGAGAAGGCGGGAGAGATCGTGGGCTGCCTGCCTGGACTGCTGAGTGAGGCGGGTCCGTTCCGGATGTTTGGCTCGCCGCCACCTCTCAGTCAGACAGTCAGCATGGGGCCGGTGTTCGATGAGTCGCGGATCACTGCGGCGGAGTTGATCGATGCGACGATTCGGTTTCTGGAGCAGCACCTGGCCGTTCATCACATCGAAATCCTGAGCCCGGATCTGAACCGGGAGACCATGGCAAGACTCGGGTTTCGCGGTGAAGCCTGGCCGACCCACAGGACCGCTTTGTTCCCCGGTGATGAGCGGCGGACCCTACGGCAGCTGAATCACAGCGCCCGGCGGAACATCACTCGAGGCATCCGGCAGGGACTCGAGATCCGATTCGAGACCGACGAACGTTTCGTGAACGAGCATTACCAGCAGATCAAAGAGGGGTTCCTCAGCAGAGGCCTGGCGCTGAACTTCGACCGCCGACGCGTGCTCGAGTGTTTTCGTGCCCTGCGCAGATCCGGCAATCTGGTGGCCGTGTCGGTGTACCTGCCAAGTCGGGTCAACATCGCGACGGCGATGTTCACC
>JAICPP010000129.1 GCA_025929805.1 Gemmatimonadales bacterium
CAGATGTGCTCGATCGGGGAACGGAGTCGTGAAATCCCTCGGCCCCGGACATCGTCACACCCGAGCGCGGTCCAGGTATGGATCGACTCGAGGAACTCAGCAATCAGCTCCCGTCTGGGGCCGGGGAAGGTGTCCCTGAACTCGGGCGTCACCAGCTGAGCCTCAGTCCGAGAGGCGATGGCGCGCAGCAATCGTTCAATCGAAGCCGGCGGAGTGGCACCCTTTATTGGTCTGGGGAGAAGATGCGGTGGTGTCAGGACCGGCTCGAGCAGACCCGCGATCCCTACGGCTATACCCTCGGAGTTTGCCTGGCCCAGGTTCAGTAAGACAATCACCGTGAGGTTGAACTCGGGATAGCGCTGAATGGTGGCGTGGAAACCCTGCCACGAGCCGCTGTGTCCGATACGGCGGTAGCCACGCTGCTCGACGATATTCCAGCCGAGGCCGTAGGGATACGTACCAGCCTTGTTGAGCTGGACTGGGGTCCAGCTCAGCTCCAGTCCGGCTCGGCCGAGCACCTTGCCATGGTTGAGGCCTATCGCCCACTGGGCGAGGTCGCGCACCGTGAAACTGAGGCCGCCGCCTGCGACGGCATTGATCGAGCGTGACACCGGTTCCGCGCTCTGGAGGGTGTCATTCACCAGGAAGTACCCGGAGGCTCGGTTCGCCAGACTCTCGGTATCGGAGTTGATACGTGCCGTGCGCATGCCGAGGGGGCGGAAGATGTGGTCCCGCACGAAGTCGCCCCAGAACGTGCCGGTCACCCGGTGAATGATGACACCCAGCAGGTCATAACCAGTGCTGCTGTAGCTCTCCAGCGCTCCGGGCTTGAATTCGAGCGGTCGAACGGCGGAGCGCACCAACTCGCTCTCCGAATAGTCGCGGCTGTAGTCGAGCGTGGTGTCCTGAGGAATGCCGGACGAATGGGTGAGGAGATGCCGAATGGTCACCCCTCCCCACACGTCCGAGCCTTCGGGCAGGTAGCGGGTGATCGGATCCACGAGCCGGAGGCGGCCTTGCTGCGACAACAGCACTATGGCGGCCGCAGTGAACTGTTTGGTGACCGAACCCACCGCGTACAGGGTGCTGTCGGTTGCCGCGACCCGGTGCGTTGCATTGGCAAAGCCATATCCACGGGCGAGGAGCACGCTGTCACCCCGCAGCACGGCGACCGACATTCCGGGGATCCGCTGGCGTTCCAGCTCGGCTCTGACGAATCGATCGATCCCGGGTGGAGCAGGGGTCTGTGCCGCCGCCCTGCAGACGCAGAAGAGCGGGGCGATGGCCAACAGACTGCATCGATAGGGATTCAGCATCACGCCTCCAAGCTTCAACCCTCACCGCTCCTTGCGATACATCCGCATCGCGATCGGCGACGCCACGAGCACGATGACCGCGGACGCGAGCAGCACCCAGAGCACATCGTTACCTACCGGCTCTCCGTGCATGAGATCGCGCGATGCGTTCGCCAGGTGCGTCACCGGGTTCCGCCCCACCACCTCCTGAAGCCAGCGCGGCATGGTGTCGAGCCTGACAAAGATGTCGCTCGCGAAGGTGAGCGGCATGAGGAAGATGAAGCTCGTCGTCATTACCGACTCCGGCGTCCGCACCAGCATGCCCACGATGATCCAGAGCCAGGAGAGCGCGAAGGAGAAGACCAGGACCAACGCCACCGCCAAGAGCACGCCGACGATCCCGCCCTGCGGCCGAAAGCCGAGGATCAGGCCGATAACGAGGATCATGGCAGAGGCAACCGAGTAGCGGAACAGGTCCCCTGCAAGCGCGCCGAGCAGAGGAGCCGGCTGCCACATGGGAAGCGAGCGGAAGCGGTCGAACAGGCCCTTGTGGATGTCGGTGTTGAGACCCATGCCGGTGTAGACGGTGATGAACACGACGGTCTGCACCAGGATCCCAGGCAGGAGGTACTGGATGTACTGCCGCGGACTTCCCTCCAGCGCGCCGCCGAAGATGTACGTGAACAGAAGCGTGAACATGATGGGCATTACGGTCACGTCGAACAGCTGGAAGGGCACGTGCTTGATCTTGAGCATGGCGCGCCAGGCCAGCGTTCCCACCGCAGACAGGGCCGATGGGGGATTGGGTCGCCGGTGCATGGCGAACAGCTCATGGATCCGTTCGCCGTTGGGAAGGACGCTGGTGGTCATGACTGGCCATTCTCCACCGGGTGCTCCGCACTGTGTCCGGTGAGCGCGAAGAAGACTTCGTCGAGCGTTGGATTTCCGACCGAGAACTCGGCGACGTCCACGCTGTCCTGACTCAAGGCGGTGAGGACCGCGGCCGCCTGCGAGGGATTCGCCAGCCGGGCGGTCACCGCGGTCGGATCGGTTCCCGGGATGACCCCGTCGCCCAGCACCCGCGCAATCAGCACCTGCGCCCGCTCCCGCTGGTCGGCCCGCCCGAGCCTCAAGTGCAGCGCGCTGGCTCCAACCATCGCCTTGAGCTCACGGCTGGTGCCCTCGGCGATGACGCGTCCGTGGTCGATCACGGCCAACCGCTCCGCCAGCCGGTCTGCTTCGTCCATATACTGAGTCGTGAGCAGTACCGTGGTTCCTTCAGCCGCAATGCGCCGCACCAGCTCCCAGACCTGGTTTCGGCTCCGAGGGTCGAGCCCGGTAGTGGGCTCGTCCAGGAACAAAACCTCCGGGATCGCAACCAGGCTGGCCGCGATGTCAATCCGGCGCCGCATGCCTCCGGAGTAGGTCTGCACCAGTCGTCCCGCGGCCTCGGTGAGACCAAAGGCGTCGAGCAGCTCCGACGCACGCCGCCGAGCGTCGCGCCAGGAAAAACCCAGCAGGCGTCCAACCAGCACGAGGTTCTCGGTGCCGGTGAGGTCCTCGTCCACCGAAGCGTATTGCCCGGTGAGGCTCACCTTCTCCCGAACTGTCCGCGCATTCCGCCCGACGTCGTGGCCCAGCACCGTGGCGCTGCCGGCGTCGGGCTTGAGCAGCGTGGCCAGGATGCGGATGGTCGTCGTCTTGCCGGCGCCGTTCGGACCCAGGAGGCCATAGACCGACCCCTGCCGGATTCGAAGGTTCACGCCGTCCAGCGCGCGAGTGGCGCCGAAGCTCTTGATGAGGCCAGTGGTCTCGATTGCGTGGAGCACTCAGTGTACCTCGGTCCTCAGGCAGACTCAGTGCCGGGGGCGTCGATGAGGGCTATGCGCCGGGCGTGCCGGCCGCCCTCGAATGTGGTGGTGAGCCAGGTCCTAACGATTGGCAGCAACTCCGAGTACGAAATCAACCGCTCACCCAGCGATAGAATGTTGGCATCATTGTGTTGGCGCGCCAGGCGCGCGGCCTCGACGCTCCAGCAGAGCGTGCAGCGCACCCCGGGCACCCGATTCGCTACGATGGCCTCGCCATTGCCCGAGCCGCCGAGGATGATGCCGCGATCGAAGCGGCCGGCAGCCACAGCTTCCGCGAGTGGCCGGATGATCAGGGGATAATCGACCGGCTCCACGGAGTCGGTGCCGAAATCGGTAACTTCGTGCCCCCAGTCGGCGAGATGATGCTTGAGCTGCTCCTTGTAGCGGAAGCCGGCGTGATCCGATCCGATCGCGATGTTCATCGAGCTGCTTCGCTTCAGTCGCAGTGGGTGGAGGCGGCCTCGGCGTGACCCCGCTGGAATGCCGCTGCACGTAGGGCAGGGGAGACCGGCCTGGGCGGCGCGCCCTCCGGCGACGAAACCTCCCGGAGCACCCGCTCGAACCCGGGGGAGGAGAAGATGAATGCCATACTGAACGTATCCGGCCCGACCGTGGCCACGGCGATGCAGGTTCCCTGGGGAATGAACACGGTGGTGCCGGGACCCGCGGTGTGCTTCTCCGTGCCGAGCTGGATCCGCGCCGTCCCCGGGGTCACCAGAATGATCTCGTCTTCACTGAGATGACGATGCACTCCGATCGAGTCGCCAGGCGGGAGGTCCGATGTCGCGAAGACCATCCGACGAGAGCCGGTAGTGACCGGATCCACCTTGATGAGGAGCGGAGTGGTCCCTCCCCGGAGGAACCGCCGCTCGCCTTCCGCCGGTCCAATCACCGAGGGCCGGGGGATTGCCAACTCCGGCTCGCCGTCGGGCGAGCGGGGACCGCAGCCGAGCAACAGATCGATCAGGAGGATACCGAGGAGCGGGCGCATGAACACCTCCATAGGAATGGTCGCTCGAGGATGCACGCTTGCTCCTGAGGTTTCGTGCGCCAATTCGGTCAAGGAATACAGCTAGGGCCTGGCTACCGAACTGGGGGCCGAAGGGCGGGGAAGAGTCGTGGCAGCCGCTCGATGCTCGCCCAGCCGGCGCCATGCCTTACCGGCTCTACGGAAAGCTCCTCGAAATACCGGTCCAGCACCGCATCGCGCTCCTGCGCCAGGGGTGGTCGGCAGTAGTCCTCTTCCTCCCAGACCGCGGTCCCATCCGGCAATCGCCGGGCATCCTCGAGGGAGGCGGTAAGGGCTCGCCCAAAAGGTTCGAGGTCGATAAAGGCCTGCTGGTTCAACTTTGCCTCGAGGTCATTCAGACGGTCCAGCAGTGGGCGAGCGGTTACGAGATAGTAGGCCATCGATCAGTCCTGTTGGAGCCCGATCTAATTGTAAGCAGCCGCAGGCGCATACATGCTATCGGCGCGAGGGTTGCCGGCGGATCACTTCCGCCACGAGGAGACGGAGGCTCTCGACGTCGGCCGGGCTGGGTGCGCTGGGAGTCGATTCCCAGTCCAGCTCCTCCTCTCCCCGGTCGACCGCGACCGACTGCCAACGAGTCCCGTGGAAGCTGCCGTCCTCCTCGAAGCGGCCGCCAACACTCAGCTGAAGAATGGTCGCGGGCGCGTCGACGTCGGCTGGCGGCGGACCACCCTGCAACCCCGAACGGTAGAGTACCGCATCGGAGGCGCTGAGCAGGGTGCCACTGGCATCGAGCACCACCAGGATATGGCGCAAGCCGGCCAGGCCGGCCGAAAGGTGGATCGAGAGCTGCTCCCACCCCGCGACCGCCCAGCCATCTTTACTCTCGAGCACCTCGGGCGGAGCAACCGGTTTCCGGTCAGGCACGGCGTCGGCCGGGAGTGGCCCTAACAGGGCGTGCCAAGTCGGATGTGAGGGTGCCTCTGAGTCGTGATCGGACATGCCGGATCAATCTAGCTCACGCAGGACAGCGCGGCCCTGAAACTGGGAGATACCGGTGAGGACTTTCGAGGTGAAGGCAATCGGAACGGTTGAGTCGTTCCTGACCGATCCAGGGTCGGCTCCCCGCCAGGCCGATGAAGGCGCTCCCGGAGCCTGGCTGGTCTTCGAGCCGCAGATGCTCGAGGGCCTCCGGAGCCTGCAATCGGTGAAGAGGTGATCCTCCTTACCTGGCTGGATCGCGCTCGTCGAGACGTGCTGAGCGTACACCCGAGGGGGGATACGACCCGGGCAGAGGAGGGAGTCTTCAGCACCCGTTCGCCTCATCGCCCCAATCCCATCGGACTGCACCGGGTGGAGATCACGGCAATCGAGGGGCACCGAGTGCGGGTCCGCCGGCTGGAGGCGGTGAATGGGACACCGATCATCGATCTGAAGCCGGTGCTGAATGGGGATATCAGCCTGCGATGAGGGTCTGGAGTCTAGACCCTAGACTCCTTTCTCATACCTCCAGACCTCCAGATCAAACGGTCCTTCCGGGGTATCCAGATGGTTGATCATGTTGCCAACGCGACGCCAACCGTGCTTCTCGTAGAATCTCGCCGCTCGCTCGTTGCCGATGGCGCAGGCGAGCCAGGCAGTCTGGACACCGTTGGCTGCCAAACGGGCCTCGCCATCGGCAAGCAAGGCGGCGGCAATGCCGGAGCCGCGGGATTCTGCGGAGACAAAGAGCTGATAAAGCTCGTCGCCCTCAACCATGCAAAACCCCACCGGTGCCCCCGACGGACCGACAACTCGTACATTCGGCACTGCTGCGCGCATCCTGTCAGTAAAGCTCTCGAGGGTACGAAGCCGGGTCAGTTCCGGCGGCACAATCCCGGCATGGGCATCCTGCCAGCTCTGGTACCAGACCCAGGCCAGGTGTCCGACCTCTCCCGCTTGGGCGGCTCTCACTCCATGGCTCAGAACTTTCATGCGCACCGCATGAGCCGCCCGTTACGCCTCGTCTGAAATGACGCGAATTCCGGGAGTGGTGCCGAGCACCTGCCACACCCGATCACGGAGCCGGGCAAGCGCCTGCCGGTCGTGCTTGTGAAACAGCCGCTTCACGACGTTGAGCCCGGGATCGTATCCGATGGACACCACCCACTCGGCGGGTTCCTCCGTGGGCCCATCACCACAGAACGAGAGGGCAATCCAGAATGGGTCCTCTCCATGGGTAGCCCAGAAACCCCAGCCATAGTCTTCCTGAATCGGCTGGGACAGCTCGAAACCCGCCGCAGTGAGATCGACGACTTGTTGCCTCAGCCATACGGCGAAGTCTTCACCGAAACAGCAGGGATTGATGAAGTGGGGCTTGACCTCTCGATGCTCGAAGAGATCACTCTCTACCGTTAACGACTTCAGATCCATAGTCGCACGATCCTGGTTGCATGCGGGACGCAGTTCTGGCGTCAGTGATTGCCGGCCGTGTCGCGCGCATAGATCTGTCGACCCTGGCGCCATACGGAGCGGACCTGGGTGAAAGCCCGGATATCCCGCGCCGGGTCGCCGTCGAGAACCACAATGTCGGCGTCCGCCCCGCGCTCCAGGCGGCCGGTGGTGCGGCCGCCCCGGCCGAGCCGCCCGGCGGGGGCGGTGGTCAGGGCGGCGAGGATCTGGCGAAAGGACATGCCGGCCCGCTGCAGGTAGAGGTACTCGTCGGTCGGATCGTAGTCAGTCATGTACCCGACATCAGTGCCAAAGAGCACCTCGCCGCCGCTCCGTACATGCGCGCGTACCTGCCCGATCGCGACATCCAGGAACCGCCGCACGGAAGCCGAATCGGCACCTTTCCGAGACAGCTCAAAGATCCACAGCTTAAGCGTCGGTATGAGTGCCAGATGCACCTTCACCATACGCCCGGGCAGGATCTCATCCCAGGGGCCACCCTCGGGCGTGGTATGCGCCAGCACATCCACACCACCTTCCAGCGCCGCCTGGAGACCCTCGTTATTCGATGGATGGGCCAGCACCAGTTTGCCCTGGCGGTGAGCCTCGTTCGAGGCCGCTCGCACGATATCGAGCGGCATAGGCACAATGCGTGTCGGGGCCGCGAACGAGCCCGTGAAGAGCTTTATCGCATCGGCACCTTCCCGGATCCTCGCGGCTATCTGTGCGCGCGCGTTCGCGGGTGACAAAACTTCAGGAAGGCGGGCCGGCAGAATGTAGAACGGACTCGCGTCGCGGGGTACAAATCCAGGTCCAGTGGTCCGAATGGTCGGGCCGAGTACCTCTCTGCTGTCAATTCGCCGGCGTAGGGCGAGCGTATTCTCCAGCCAGGATCCGGTGTCCAGAGCCCCCACGAACCCATACCGCGTCAGCATTGCCCGAAGCTGCGCCGTGAGCAAAGCGGCCGGCAGCGTGTCCACTCCGCCCCAGTGCGGTTCCGTAAAGTGGACGTGGCTGTTCCAGAAGCCGGCCACAATCGTGGAGCCGGAGCAATCGATGAGCCGGGCTCCTGCTGGAATGTGAACTGCGCGCTGAGCAGCCACAGCAGCGATCAACCCGTCGCGGATCAGGATCACACCACTGTCGAGGGGCGCCGCGTTCGGCGAGGGATAGACTCGGGCTCCCGCGAGAGCCCAAAAGTGAGTGGAATCAGGCTCGCGCTGCGCGCCGGCGGGACCGCCAACGACGGAGGCAATGATTGCGAGCACCAGAGCCGGCCAGGTGTCCCAGCGGGCAAAGGGTCGGGGAATCGGTGTCACGCTACCGGACCGGGCCCAGAAAGCGGTCAAACCAGGCCAGGGTCTCCCGAATGAGGATGGTACGAGGGACATAGTGCACCCCGCCCGCCACCACGAACCGTTTCTGGTCCGGAGGTGTACCGAGCAGATCGAACATGGGTCTGGCGGCAGTTTCCAGTGGGAAGGTGTTATCGTAGCGCCCGTTCAGCATCAGTACCGGCGTGTGAACGCGAGGCACATAGTTGATGTCGTCTACTTCGGGCTGTGCGGCTCGAAAGTTGAGTCCGGCGACGGTGAGCACGGCGGCCTTGAATCTCGGCTCGATCGCGAGAATCACTCCGCCGAGTCTGCCGCCCCAGCTGAATCCCAGATAGGAGAGCCTCGTGGTGTCGATATCGGGTCGGGTGCCCAGGTAGTCCACCGTGCGACTCACCTCCCGCTGCCACTGGATCACATGCTCCTTGTACCGGTTGGAGGGGTCCGGATCGGAGTACCGGGTCCCGTCGTCTCGCTCGTAGGTCCCCTTAAATATCGGATAGATGACCGCTCGCCCATCTTGTAGTAGAAAGTCGAACAGACCAACACCAAGCAGCGACTCGCTCGAGCGCACCCGCAAGGGTGCGCTGCCCGGGAAAAAAAGCACTACTTGGTACGGCGGCTTGGCATTGATTGGTAAAAAGATGTGGGCCGGTAGCCGCTCGCCCCCGTAACCGGCATCGTAGGACACCTTCTCGCGAATCCACTGAGTTGTCGAGTCCCGCCCTTCCCGTCGGGGCTGCAGCGGCACGCGATCGTAGGCATAGAGGCGCCGGTAGAACTGAAAGGCTTCGTCCGACACCGGGCGCTCGGTGAGATAGTCGCGAAAGATCGGCTCGATCGGGCCGTCCGCCTCAGTGGTGTCGGCTCCGTGCCGGACCGGCTGTACCAGCCGGATACCGTTGGTGGTGGAGCGATCGAACGGCGAATGGATGGCAGACTCATAGAACCGATGGGAAGCATCGTCCCACCCGCCGCCAAGAATGTACCGTCCCCCCGCAGACTTCGATTCATTGAGGCACCATTCGCGCACATTGCCAGCCATATCCAGCGCGCCGCCTGCGCTCATCCCGTGGAACGAGCCCACCGGAGCCGTACCGTCGCGCACCCGGTCCATATTGCTGGCGGATACGATGGCCCCGCTGGCATCGAATCGTGCCGCGTGAGACCACTGGAACACGTTGGGCAATCGCTTGCCACGGAAGCGGGCGTAGGCCGCTGCCTCGTACCAGCTCACGCCGGCGACCGGGTGATTTCCCTGGCCCCTGGGGTACCGGCCGGCCTCCCAGGTAGAGGGACCGGCTCGTCCGGTCTGATCCACGAAGCGGCTGAGTGCTTCCTCCCAGCCGAGCCGCC
>JAICPP010000244.1 GCA_025929805.1 Gemmatimonadales bacterium
ACGATGGCCGATGTGGAGCAGATCATCGAGGATCGGCTGGCCCTCTCCTCGATCGAAGACAGCGACATCGTCATCTCCAGCGCCGATCCGGCATGCTCACCGGTCACCAACTGTTTTCACACCGAAGACGGTTACGGCAGAGAGATGACGGTAAGTGTGTCTACCGAGTACAGGATGGGCCTGGTTCACGTCTTGCTCGGCTGGGCGGGTGTGCCTACGACAATAGACATCGCCACCGAAGCCACCATGCGACATGAGTAGATAGGGTTTTCACGGAGCAATCACGGCCGGGGGGCAGTCTTTGGTGGTCCGGCGTCAACCGATGGTTAAGCGAGCGTTCTCATGAGAAAAAGACGGCCCTGGTTCATGCTCCTGCTGGCTCTCACTTCGGGGGTCGTGGCGGCGCTCCTGGCCCTGCGATATCTCCGCGAGCGCACCACCCCGCTCATGGCTGCCGAGCCGAAGCGCGCGAGCATCGTGCTCTCGGCCCGGAGTCTTCCCATCGGAGCAGTGCTCGGCGAACGCGATTTGAAGGTGGTTAGCTGGCCGGCCGAGGCAGTGCCCAGCGGATATATCCGCTCGATCAAGGACGCGGTCGGGCGCGGGCTTATTACCCCAGTCGCGGAGAATGAGCCGCTCCTGACCAGTAAGGTGTCCACCAAGGACGCCGGCGGGGGACTTCCCATCATAATCCGAGATGGAATGCGGGCCGTCAGCGTCCGGGTAGACGAGGTGATCGGGGTAGCCGGCTTCGTTCTGCCGGGCACCCGGGTAGACGTCCTGTTGACGCTGGATAAGGGACCGAGCCGGCCTCAGTCGATTACCAAGACTCTGCTTCAGAACGTCCAGACTCTGGCCGCCGGTCAGTCAGTCCAAAGGGACAAGGAGGGTAAACCCCAAACCGTCACGGTCATCACCCTGCTGGTTTCTCCGGATGATGCCGAATTATTGGCGCTGGCCTCCAAAGAAGGACGGCTCCAGCTGGCGTTGCGCAATACGCTCGACACCCTCGCCGTGACTACCAATGGAGCCCGGGCCGACAAGCTCTCTCCCAGCGCGCCCTCGGGCTCGGCTCCGAGTCGGCCCCAGCGGGCTCGCCCCGTTGCCACGCCCCGAGCGAACCCGACGGTGGTAGAAGGCTACAAAGGGGGAGAGCGGACCCTGACCACGTTCCAGAAACCCTGACCCTTCGCCCCAGAGACCCTGACCCTTAGCCATGGAAGATTCGTGCTCACCCTCCGCCACGGTCGGACCGGTTCTTGTCTCTCAGCCTGGCAGTGGTGTATCGCCGGTGCCCTCGTTACCACGGCTTTGGTGGCTACTGGTCGCACGGCCCAGGCGCAGCGGGTGGTTCGGGCACCGGAGCAGGTTGTGTCGGTCTCGAAGGGCGCATCTGCGCTCCTGGTCAACCCGACCCCTATCCAGCGCTTCTCCATTGGTGATCCCACCGTCGCCGAGGCAGTCGTGGTGTCTCCTACCGAGATCCTGATCAACGGGAAGACCTTAGGGACCACGAGTCTCTTCCTGTGGGACAACACGGGCCAGATCAAGCTGTACTCGGTCGAGGTGACGGCTGACGCTCCCGGGCTCCAGCGCTATCTCGCCTCGGTGCTTCAAGGCGAACGCATCGACGTGGTGGCCAGCGGCAACGTGGTGACGCTCTCGGGCCAGGTGCGGGACGCCAGCGTGGCCAATCGTGCGGTCGAGATCGCTAAGGGCTCCGGCGCCACCATCGTGGACAACTTGACCACGCCTGAGGCGGTTCAGGTCCTGCTCAAGGTCCGCTTCGCCGAGGTGAACAAGAGCGCCATTAAGGAGTTCCGTTCCCAGCTCGCGACCCTCAATCCGCACCGGCTCGATGCTGACGATCTCTCCCCGGGCTGGATCGGATCGGCCAACACCAACCCGCAAGAGGGCACCTTCTCCGACGGAGTGGTCGACCTCGGGCTTTTTAATGCCAACGCCAGCATCGAGCTGCTCATCCGGGCGCTTTCTTCCAGGGGGCTGTTGAAGAGCCTGGCCGAGCCCAACCTCATCGCTCTGCCCGGACGGGAAGCCTCCTTTCTGGCAGGAGGAGAGTTCCCCTACCCCGCGGTACAGGGTGGCGGCGGAAACAACGCCGTATCCATCGTGTTCAAGGAGTTCGGCATTCGGCTGCGCTTCACCCCCACGATCACCCGGGGTGGAAGCATTCGCCTGAAGGTGATGCCGGAGGTCTCTGCGTTGGATTTCTCCAACCCACTGGTCTTCGGAGGTTTCACCATTCCCAGCCTGCTCAGCCGACGGGCGGAGACCGAGGTCGAGATGAAGAACGGCCAATATCTCGCCATTGCGGGCCTGGTCGACAACACTATGACCGACAACTCGACCAAGATCCCGCTGCTGGGTGATATCCCCATTCTGGGTCAGTTTTTCCGGTCGAAGGACGCGCGGCAACGGCGCACCGAGCTGCTGGTGCTGGTCTCGCCCAAGCTGGTGTTGCCCAGCGATACGCCTGCGCTGCTGCCAACCGGTGAGCCCGCCAGCTGGAAGTGGTCAGGTCACATGAAGATGAAGGGTCCGGCAGACACTGCGTGGAGAAGTTATCAGGAGCATTAGAGGAGGTCGTATGCGTACCGGCGGATGTGGGCGGCAGAGGGAACGCGGGGTCACCCTCGTGATGATGGCGCTGATGCTGTTCCTTGCCCTTGGCATGAGCGCCCTCGTGGTGGATTTCGGGATGATCAAGGCGGCCAAGGCCGAGGCCCAGCGAGCAGTGGATGCGGCCGCGCTGGCAGGGGCCAGTGCGTTCCTGATTTCGGACCCGCTCATAAACAAAGCGACCGAAGCCGAGGCACGGGCGCGGGAGTACGCCGGGAAGCACGCGGTACACAGGATTGCGATAACGAACCCCCAGATCGCGGTGGACCTGACTCGTCCCGACACGATCACCGTCACCTACACGGGCCCGCAAATGCCCCTCTGGTTCGCCCAGGCCATTGGGGTGCCTACCATGGGGATCAATGCTTCGGCGACGGCCCGTGCCTATGAGACCAGCCATGCCTCCTGTGTCATGCCGGTCGCTCTTCCGGACCTGTGGCAGAACAATGACATAGCTCCGGCTGACGCCAACGACGCCCCTGAGGAGTTGGGAACCCCGGATGGAATTTGGAGTTACCTCGACGGCGTGATTGCGGATAACGGGTGGATGGATCCGGGAACCGGTAATACGGTGGAACGGGAGCTTTGGGAGTTCGATCCGGGAGTGGACGTGTACGATGCCGACAACGATGGCCAGGGTGACTATGGCTACGGCACCGCGGCAAGGAACGGTCTAGGCGGATCCGATCCCTTGTTGAACAAAACCAACGATTATGGCCGGCAGATCATGCTGATGAACCTGTCCTCCAAGGACGGCACGGTCAGCTCTAACTACTATGCCTGGGGCTACACCTCCAACGACGCGAACAGTGGCGACGTGTTGCGCGACAAGATCTCCGACCCTTCCTGCGAGATCGCCACCGTCGGCACCGAGTATCCCGCATCCGCAGGCAATGGGGCGACCGCCGGCACCATTAGCCCCGCCTGGGACCAGCGAATTGGGTATGACGCCGACGCGACCTGGAACGATGTGACTAACCGGGTAGATGATTCTGATTACCCCGATCGAGATCGGGACGGACTGCCGGATAGCCCGCGGGTAGTTGTAGTGGCCCTTTACGATCCCGAAAACGAAATGACGGGCCCCAGCGACAACACGCTGGTCTTCAATAATTTCGCCAAGATCTGGGTGGACGAGCGCCCCCCGGGGTGTTCCGGTGCGAGCTGCAAGTCGGCGATAACCGGACGGTTTCTGGGGTACGTCGGCGGGCGTGGTGGTGGTGGTGGCAGCACGGGGTCGCTGATTAAGGTCGTTCAGCTTATCAAATAGGAACGCTCAGTGATAGAATCGAGCTGCCTTCATGACTGACGGTCCGCTGGCGCGAGCGGCGCTTATTTCCACCGACTCGACGTTCGTGGCTCAGGTCAAGCAGCTCCTGACCGGCCCCGACCGTCCGGTGACGCTGGAGCTGGAGCTCACCGTACCCCTCTATCAACTGGGGGAACAACAAATCCA
>JAICPP010000095.1 GCA_025929805.1 Gemmatimonadales bacterium
CAGGAAGATGATGTCAAAGATGACCGCCGTGGCCAACAAGCCCAGCGGGAACACGATGAGCATCGGGTGAACCGGATGCCCTGCAAGCTTGACTTTGCTCTCCATGGCGCGCCGCGGCCTCCTCAACCGTTACTGTCAGTGCCCAGGTACCGAGTTGTTGCTGCGCCTGCTGCAGGTCGCCAGGTGGTCCGGCGCGGGTAGACGGTGCCGGTGAACCGTCCAGCTGCCTCCCGCAATCAGGCGAGCGGGGGAGTAGGGCAAAAATGCGTGGATTCGGGGAGATCGTGATGTGACGCGTGACCCTCTGGGTCAGCGTTTTGGCTGAGCGTCCAGGACTTCACGCACTTTGAACAGGAGACTCTCGGCGGAGAACGGCTTCTGAAGGAAGGAGCCCTCGATCTGCTGAATCCCGGGCTGCAGCTTGTCACCTTCCGCGTACCCGGACATGAAGATCAGCTTCAGCTCGGGCCAGCGGGACCTCAGCTCCGAGGCGAGTGCGAGTCCGCCCATGTCCGGCATTACGACGTCGGTGAGGATCAGATCGACTGTCTCGCCAAGATCGTCCAGCAACCGTAAGGCCTCCTGGCCATTGCGAGCCGGGATGACGGTATAGCCCTGGTTCAGGAGGACTCTCGACGCTACGCTCCGAACGGCGTCCTCGTCTTCGACCAGCAGTATCTTCTCGCAGCCGCGGGCAGACCCGGTCGGCTCGGCGGGCGCCTCCGTTGCCACCTCGTCTGACTCAACCCGGGGGAGGCAGACCTTGAAGCTGGTTCCCTTGTCGGGCTCGCTGTCGACCCAGATGTAACCACCGCTCTGCACGACGATCCCATAGACGGTCGCCAGGCCGAGCCCGGTGTTCTGCGTAGTCGGCTTGGTGGTAAAGAATGGCTCGAAGAGGCGGGCCTTGATCTCCGGGGTCATTCCGTGGCCGGTGTCGCTCACGATGAGCATGACATAGGGCCCTAGAGGAATGTCGATGCCGATGTGGCGGTAGGCGTACCCGCCGGGCAGCTCGACGTCCAGCGTTTCGATGGTGAGCTGGCCGCCGCCCCGCATGGCGTCGCGGGCATTCAACGCCAGGTTCATCACAACCTGTTCGAGCTGTCCGTAATCCGCCTCCACGCCCCCCAAACCCACCGAAAGTCTGGTGGTCAGCTTGATGTCCTCTCCCAGCAGCGGCCGCAGCATCCGCTCCATTCCGGAGACCACTTCATTGAGACTGAGCACATGGCGCGCCACGAGCTGCTGGCGCCCGAAGCCGAGGAGCTGGCGGGTGAGATGCATGGCGCGCTCCGCGGCTTTCCTGATCTCGTCGGCATCGGACCACCGGGGATCGCTTCGATCCAAGTTGGTCAGCAGAAAATCGCTGAACCCCATGATGATCATCATCATGTTGTTGAAGTCGTGGGCCACGCCGCCAGCCAGGCGACCCACGGCTTCCATCTTCTGTGCCTGACGGACCTGCTCCTCGGCACGCCTTCGCTCGGTGAGGTCCTGCACGTTCACCGCGTAGTAGATCACCTGTCCTTCCCCATCTCTGACCGCGGTCGCGTCGATCAGCGCGGGGAACACCATGCCGTTGCGGCGCAGCCGCTCGGTTTCCCAGATCTGGTGACCGCGGGCGTCGAACATGGGGTTCATTCTGGGGAAGTCCTGCTGTCCGACCGACAGCTCGGCCATGGGTTTCCCCCGCAACTCTTCGACGGTCCAGCCGTGCATGGAGGCAAACGCCGGATTGACGCTTTCGATCGTCCCACCATCGGCGCTGACGATGGCCACGCCCCAGCCGGCATGCTCGAAGATCCGGGCCCACCGCTGCAGCTCTCTCCCGACCTCCACCCGCTGGCTGATATCGCGGCCTACGCCAACGATGCCGGTGACCTCGCCATAGGGGCCGTGTAGCGGAGAGAGGGTGGTTTGCATGTGGCGGACACCTTTTCGGGACCGCAGCATCCACTCATAAGTGACAGTCTCGCCGGCGAGCGCGCGCCGGTTGGCCTGCTCGTGCAGCGGCGCGTCTTCGGGTCCCACGATCTCAGCGGTAGTACGGCCAATCAGACTGGTTGCATCGAATCCCTCACGCTCCAACCAGCGGCCGAACGCATCCACGCAGCGCTGGTCTCGGTCCAGCCGAAAAACGACGTCGTCGATGGACTCGACCAGGTGTCGGAAGCGCTCTTCGCTGGCCAGCAGGGCGTGCTCCGCCAAGGTGCGATCGGGCAGCTCACGGCCGAAACACACCAGCCCATTGTTGGTGGGGAGCAGCCTGATGGAGAACCAGCGATTCATGGAGGGGAAGAACTCTTCCAGATCGACCTCAGTCCCTTGGGCGTGCGCGCGGAACGCCTCGGCCTGAAGCCGGGTCCCGGCCAGGCCTCGGACTGCATGCCACACGTTTTGCCCCAGGAGCTTGGAGCGCGGGAGCACGTGGTGGGAGAGAATTGCGTCGGCGCGGGCATTCACGTGAGTCACCCGCCACTCGTGATCGCACGCCAGGAACGCCTCGCTCATGCCGTCGAGGATCTGGGAGGTAAAGCCGGCCAACGGGTTTTCCCGGAGCAGCACGGTGAGTCCGTCGTCTGACGGATAGGCCCGGATCTCCACCGAGCCACGCGTCCCGGCATCGGGCACCTCGTGAACGACCGCGGTCTGGTCGGCGTATGCCCGATGGAGAGCCCGGGCCAGAGACGAATCGGCCAGGGCCGGGCGGTCCCAGATGACGGTGCCAACGAGATCGGTTGAGGGTGAGCCGGAGAGCCGGGAGAGGACCCGCTCGGCCTGGCGGTTCAGGTAGGCGAATCGCCAGTCAGGGTCGAGAGCGAAAATACCTTCGCCGATACGATCGAGCAGATCGAGCGGCTGGGAGGCGTTGAGCAACCCGATTGAACCTTGCTTTCCAGGAGGCGGTTCCAAACTAAGAGCATTGCACCCCCCCTGCCAAGCTCACATCTGCTGCTCTTCGCTACCCGCTACCCCTTCGGCCTGGGGGCCGGGTTGGGCAGCGTCAGTCCGGGTGGGGATGTCCCTACCATACAGGGCCCGGTAGATCTCCTCATTGCGCTGGATGGTACGCACGTAGTCGCGAGTTTCCACAAAGGAGATTTGCTCGGCGAAGACCTCGGGATCGGTGACACCGATGCGCTTCGACCAGCGCTCGACCCGCGGCGAGCCCGCGTTGTAGGCAGCCAGGATGTGGGCCCGCTGATCGTAACGGGCCTCCAGCTCTCGCAGGTGGAAAGCACCCAGCTGGATACTCACGTCGGGCTGGTAGAGCAGCACCGGGTCCCACAGTGGGTAGTTCAGCTCCTTGGCCAGGCGCTCTCCCAGGTCAGGCATGACCTGCGCCAATCCCCGAGCCCCTGCGGGAGACGTAGCAGCAGGGTTGAAGTTGGACTCCTGCCGGATCAAGGCGGCGACGAAGCTGGGGTCGAGTCCCTGCTCGGCGGCCTCCGCCAGCAAGGCATCGGTATGGACCACTGGATAGATAAGCCGATAGGTCCGGGCATCGGCCGGTGCGCCCTGGGCGAGGGCCCGGCGGGCCAGTTGAATGGCAGCAGCGGCCATGCCCTGGCTGCGGAAAGCGTTGGCGAGCACCAGCAGGCGCTCGGAAGAGCTGTCGGTCGATTTCGTCAGGCGATCCAGCTCCCAGCGAGACTCCTGCCGCATGCCCAGGCGAGCCAACAGTGCAGCTCGCGAGACCACGCGGTCAATTGTGGGGTCCTCCGGGAATGAATCCGGTGCTGCCTGCGGCGACCAGGGACCGATTCCCAGCCGGTTGGCGCTGAGCGCTCCGTAGTAGGAGAGAGGGTCGCGGGCGATCACAGTCTGCCACCGAGATCTGGCGCCCACGCTGTCCCCCGCAGTAGCCCAGGCACGCCCTGCCCAGTACACCGCCCCCAGTGCCTCATCGCTCCCCGGGTAACGCTCGGCCAAGCCGTCGAACTCCTGGGCTGCCAGCTTGGGGCGGTCGCTGAGCAGCGCGATCATGGCCGCCCGGAAACGCGCGGTGGGTGCAAACCGGCTGGTGGGGTAGCGAGTCGAGACCACCCGGTACAGCCGGCGAGCCTCGGCATCCGCGCGTTCATCCGAGGCCAGATCGGCCAGGAGGAAGTAGGCCGACGCTGCCGGAGTGGTATCCCGCGAGTACGTGCGGGCGACACGGGCCAGAGCTGTTCGGCCCTTTTGCAGCTGTCCGTCGCGCACCAACGCTCGCGCCCCAAAGTAGGCCGCATGCGCCGCGAGCGAGTGCGGGGAGCGCACCTGCCGGTACTGCACCGCTGCCTCACGATTCCGCTTGAGCCGGGTGAGCGCATTAGCATAGTCAAACCGATCCCGGCTGGTGCCCAGCCGGCCGTTACCGGCGCGAGCGAAGCCGCTGGCTGCGCGGGCCGGCATTCCCGCATCCACGGCAGCGCGGGCCACCAGCAGTTCCTCGGACGGGGCGAGGGGCGCGAAGGCGCTGTCGGTGAGGTTGATGGCTTGCCGGGCCGCAGCGGATGAAATCCGACCGCTCAACAGGGCCAGAAGTTCCCGGCGAATGGATGCACCATTCCCGCTGTCCGGGCTCGACGCCAGGCGCAGGCGAAGGCTGGTGAGCTGCTCGCCCAGTTCCTGGTAACGGCGTGCCGCCTCGACTAGATCCCCGGTGCGCTCGTAGGCCGCGGCCTCCGCCCAGGGGATTCGTCCGCGGGGCAGCGGATCCTCGATGGCGGCGTAAAGTCCCGCGCGGGTGGTGCTATCCGCGCTCACTGCGGCTGCGCGCAATCTCAGCCAATCGGCAATCTGGGGCAGCCGCTCGGCGGCTTTCACGAAGACGGCAGCGGCGCTATCTCGCGATCCGTTCCGCTCCAACGCGGTGGCGAATAGCATGAGACGCTCGCCGGAGGTGCGATCTTGCCGCAGCGCCGCGACCGCATGCTCGAGCGCTGCCGTATCGGCTCGCCGCTCCAACGCGGCTCGGGTCAGCAAAACCCGAGCACGCCCTTCATAGAGGCTATCGATCCAGGATTCCCGGCTAAGGAGCTGCAACACTTCGTTCCAGCCTCCCCATTCACTGGCAGCGGTGGCGGCGAGAAATACTGCAGCTGGTGTACGACTGGATGAGTCCTGCAGAGCACCGGAGAGCAGACGAGTGGCTTGCCACGGCCTGCCGCGGCTCAATGCATCAGCGGCCTGCACCAGCGTAGAGTCCAGGGCGGTGCGGACCTCACCGGAATCTGCCGCTAGAGCCAAACCGGGTAGACGCTGGGGGACGCCTACGGCGGCGAGCCAGAGCCAAAGATGGATCAGGTGCGTCACAAGTCGTCGCTTTCGGAGGTGATAGTCTGCCGGAGTGATGCAAAGGCCGCGCCGCCGGGGACTTAGTCCTGAGAGGCCTCAGCGGCCTCCCCGGACTCGGATTCTGCCGAAGAGCCACTACTTTTTGCAGGTATGACCGATGCCGAGGACAGGACCCGAGTGGACAAGTGGCTGTGGGCGGCACGCTTCTTCAAGACTCGGGCGCTTGCGGCGGAGGCTATTGCCGGTGGCAAGGTTCAGGTGAACGGGGAACGAGTCAAGCGAGCCAAGCCGCTGCAGGTCGGAGACGAAGTCCGAATCAGACTGGGTCCCTACGAACACCGGGTTGTAGTGCGGGAGCTCTCGAGTCAACGGGGTCCAGCCACGCGCGCAATGGAGCTCTACGAGGAGCGGCCGGAGAGCCGACAGGCGCGCGAAGCACTCGCGCTACAGATGAAGACCCTTCATGCGGCCTTTCTTCCAGGGCGCGGGCGGCCAACCAAGAAGGACAGGCGAGAAATTAGCAGATTCAAAGGGCGTGAAAAGTGAAACGTCTACATATTCTCGACCATCGCTCGCCCAAACTCACTGGTCTTGAGCAGCGTAGACCCCGGCAGCAGCCGCTCGAAGTCGTAAGTCACTCGCTTCTGGCCGATGGTCTTCTCCAGAGACGAAACGATTAGCTCGGCTGCTTCATGCCAACCGAGATAGCGTAGCATCATTTCCCCCGACAGAATAACCGAGCCGGGGTTCACCTTGTCCTGCCCCGCATATTTCGGTGCGGTTCCGTGGGTCGCCTCGAACACGGCGTGTCCGGTCAAGTAGTTGATGTTGGCCCCGGGCGCGATACCGATTCCTCCCACCTGGGCCGCAAGCGCGTCCGAGATGTAGTCTCCGTTGAGATTCATGGTCGCGATGACGCCGTACTCCTTGGGCCGGGTCAGGATCTGCTGTAGAAAGGCATCCGCGATGACATCCTTGATCACGAGCCCGGCCGGCAGGCGACACCACGGCCCTCCATCGATCTCATTGGCGCCGTACTCCTCGCGTGCCACGGCATAGCCCCAGTCGCGAAATCCGCCTTCGGTGAATTTCATGATGTTGCCCTTGTGCACCAGGGTAACGCTCTCGTACTTGTGCGTCAGGGCGAATTCGATCGCCGAGCGGATCAGACGCTTCGATCCCTCCTCCGAAATGGGCTTGATGCCGATGGCGCTCGTCGCCGGAAATCGAATGGTTTGCACGCCCATCCGTTCTTGAAGGAACTCGATTACCTGGCGGGCCTCGTCACTCCGAGCCTTGTATTCGATTCCGGCGTAAATGTCCTCGGTGTTCTCCCGGAAAATGACCATATTCACATCCTGGGGAGCCTTGACCGGCGAAGGTACGCCGGCAAAGTAGCGCACCGGCCGGACGCAGGCGTACAGATCGAGCTTCTGCCGGAGCGCCACGTTCAGCGACCGAAATCCGCCACCGACCGGCGTGGTCAGCGGACCCTTGATGGCGACGAGATAATGATGGATTGCCGCCAGGGTTTCTTCGGGGAGCCAGCTCGAAGTCTGGTTCTTGGCCTTCTCACCGGCGAGCACTTCCATCCAGGCAATGGCTCGCTTGGTTCCGTAGGCTCGCCGCACTGCGTTGTCGAAGACATACTGGGATGCGCGCCAGATGTCGGGACCGGTGCCGTCGCCTTCGATGAAGGGGACGATCGGTCGGGCGGGCACCTCGAGCCTCCCATCGCGCATGGTGATCGCTTCGCTGCCGGGGGCCTGGGGTTTGGGAGGTAGTGGTGTGGAGGTGGCTGACATAGTTGCCTGTCCTTGTCGCGCAAGAGCGGGTTGTCGCGGGAAGATGTCGCTCAATCTGATCGGGTGACGGATGAACAGCAATACGACTCTGCGGCCCGTGGCGGCGGCCGTCGCCGCCATCCATTCGGCCTACGATCACTACGCGCGTGGGTTCGACGAGATCACCGCACGAGCCCGTAGTCGCTTCGAGTGCCGCGACTGGTCCGGTGCCCAGGCCGATGCTACCGAACGGCTGGTGTTGTACAAGGCCCATGTGGACGGGGCGGTTGCAGACGTCCACGACATTCTAGAGGACGCGGTGATGGAGCGGACCGTGTGGGCCGCCATGAAGTCCGATCATGCGGCGCGAGTCGTCAGCCGGGCCGATGCCGAGCTGGCCGAGACCTTCTTCAACTCGGTGACCCGAAGGGTGTTCAGCACGGTGGGTGTCGATCCGGCCATCGAGTACCTGCACCCTACCGCATCGGTTACTGACGATAATGGAACACCGATCTACGAGACTCACTCCACCGATCGGGTAGACGCGAATCTGGTCCGGCAGCTCCTGCTCTCGTTTGCCTGGGCCGTCCCTTACGCCCAGCTCGAGCGCGACGCCGCGCTGGTGGCCGAGCTGATCGACGCCCGGGCTGGGGAGGTCCTGGGAGCCGAGGGGCAGATTCAGCTGGATCTGCTCCGGTCGGTGTTCTACCGGAACAAGGGGGCCTACCTCGTTGGACGGATCCGGGCAGGTGGGAAGGTCATCCCGCTGGTTCTGCCGCTGCTACACGCGGAGCGGGGCATCGTAGTTGACGCAGTACTGATGACGTCGGACGAGGCGAGCATCGTGTTTGGCTTCAGCTGGACCTACTTCCGGGTCGATGCGCCGCGTCCCCGGGCCCTGGTTCAGTTCCTGGCGTCGATCATGCCGCTTAAGCAGATCAACGAGCTCTATACCGCCATCGGACACAACAAGCATGGGAAGACGGAGCTTTACCGCGATCTGATGCTTCACCTCCAGGACCCCGCAGCCCGATTCGCCTTCGTAGAAGGCGACGAAGGTATGGTGATGGCCGTGTTTACCCTTCCATCATTCAATGTTGTGTTCAAGATCATCAAGGACAGCTTTGGCGCGCCCAAGAATACCACCCGCCGGGCGGTCATGGCCAAATATCAGTTTGTCTTCGTTCGAGACCGGGTAGGAAGACTGGCGGATGCGCAGGAATTCGAGCACCTGGAGTTCCCCTTGCGCTGCTTTCCCGACCAGCTGCTCGCGTACCTGCTGGAGGTTGCCGGATCAACCGTACGGGTCGAGGCCGACCGATTGGTGGTGCGGCATCTCTATACCGAGCGGCGCGTGACTCCGCTCAATCTCTTTCTGCGTGACGCGGACGAGGTCACCGGCCGCGAGGCGGTGCTCGATTATGGGAACGCCATCAAGGATTTGGCGGCGGCGGACATCTTCACCGGAGATATGCTGGCCAAGAACTTCGGCGTCAGCCGTCATGGGCGGGTGATCTGCTACGACTACGACGAGCTCTGCCTGCTGTCCGAATGTGAGTTCCGGCGTATTCCCCAGCCAACGACGCTGGAGGAGGAGTTCTCGGCGGAGCCCTGGTTCCACGTGGGCGAGCACGACGTGTTTCCCGAGGAGTTCGGGGCTTTTCTCGCCCCGCCCGGGAGCTTACGTGATGCCTTTCTCGAGGCTCACGGTGATCTGCTGGATGTCGCTTTCTGGCAGAACGTGCAGCAACAGCTGGCCCGCGGCGAGATCGTCGACGTATTTCCTTACCGCCGCGAGGCGCGTCTGCAGCGGAACGAAGCCGTCGAGGCTGTTTAGCGCTCGAGGTTGGTCAACTCCGCCGCGGCCTCGAGGATGCGCCGGGTGTAGTCGCGGGCGGACTCCCTGGCCTTCCGTTCGGGCAACACAAAGGCAGGGTTGTCCGGCTCGGCTGAATCGGGCGCGTTGGTCATGGTGTCGCCGCCGCGCGCCTCGACGATGGACTCGAAGCGCTCCACCGCCGACCAGAGATCCGCCAGCTCGTCATCGGTCTCGTCGCCCATCAGCAAGACGCCGCGCCGGGCAAGAATGTCGGCTGCGTGCTCCCGGGCGCGAGACTGCTCCTCCCCCCGGTGAGGGTTCAAGACTTCGTTAATCTCACCTGCCGCTGAATCGTCGCGCTCCATCATGGTCGCCTCGTACTTAGAGGATTGGTTATGGCCTCGTACTCTGAGGAACCGCTCGGCGAGCTGCTCCAGGCGCTCATTGCCGTCCTCCACCGCTTCGTCGCGGATCCGTTCCACGAACGGACGAAGCCAAGGCTCGCCCCAGTAATCTCCGGTGGCGGCTTCGGCGCTCCCCGTATCACCCAGATCGGCTCCGCGCAGCAGGGCTCGCGCGGCGGCAAGATCAAATGACGGATCTTCCCGTGGCGGCAGCTGGAATCGCGGGGCTTCTCCCGCGCCCGCGTCTTCATTGACGAACGCTCGGGACATTCCGGAGTATAGCTGATTCCTGGCGCCGGGCCAGAAATGCAAACCGCCCCGGGTGAGAACACCCAGGGCGGTCGAGAGGAGCATCAGGCTTAGACGCCGCGCCGGAACGGTGCTGCCAGCGTGACCTTGAGACGGGACCCCGAGGGAACAACGACGTCCCGATCCTGGGTCTCGATTGCCCGTTGAGTTCCGACCGCCGCACCGGCTACTCCACCGATGACGGCGCCCTTGGTGCTTCCACCACTGACCACCGTGCCGAGCAGCGCACCTGCACCCGCCCCGGCTCCGACCTTTGCGAGGTCACCCGCGTTGGTCTTCCGGTCCTTCAGGGTGCGGTCCAGGGCGGTGGCAGAGCCGGATAAGGGATAGCTGCGGCCTGCGATCACGACCTTGGTGGGCGTGAGGACCAGCTTTCCGGTCTTGTCGCTCTTGTTCTCGGATTCCTTGATGGCTGAGATGGTGAGATGCACTTTCGAGCCGGCCGGAATGACCACTCGTCCGCTCTTGTCCTTCACATGGGCCGAGACGGTGCCGGTGAGCTTCTGCCCCGCTTTGTGGGTGCGTGAGCTGATGCCGGCATCGAACTTGGCGGAAATGGCCGTGCCGGATGCGAGCACCGCAGAGCTAGACTTGGGAGCCGTCTTGGAAGCCGGTTTGGCGGCCGTCTTGGTGGTGGACTTTACCGGCGTCTTGCTCGGCTGGTCATTGAGCGGAGCACTGGCGTCCGCTGCGGGCCGTTGCAGATCGCGGTTGGGGTTGTCGGTCGCTGGGTTACCACCGGGGTCGCCGCCGCACCCCGCCACAAGGGCTAGCGCGATATATACCAGTCGTTTACCTGCCATGAGTCCCTCCACACTATTGGACTGGATTGTCGATCGGGATGCAGATGGGAAATGGGAGGGCAATTCCAGGGCCATGTCGGCCCTGTTCCGAGGGATCAGTGGAGAGGGGGTCTGCGATTCAGCGGACCAGATGGTCCTGCCCTGGGCGGCCGGCACGCCGGGAATGACAGAACCTCATGGTCTACTCATCCGCACATAGGCAAGAAGAGAGGGGACAGCCCCCCGAGGACGATCGCCGCGGCAAAAAGGATGGACAGCAATGCACCGCTCAGCGTGAGGAATCCCGGCATGTGCCTGGGATCGAGTAGCTGACCCGACCCCGTCGGCTCGCGAACCCGCTTCCATTCCTGCCAGGCAAACACCCCCGCCCCCAGGGCGCCCGTCGCACAGATCAATGTTGCCAGCAGTACTCCTATCCGCCCGCCGCTCCAGTCGCTCTCGCAGTGCAGAGCCACCAGGAAATAGCTCACCATCAGGTGAATCACCCAGATCGTGGGAGCCGCGAGAAAGACGATGAGGAGTCGGGTCTTTGCTGAACCCACGGCGATCACATCAACCGCGGGGAGAGGAACGCGGTGCCGAACACCACGGCAGCATTGGCAGCGGTGTACGCCGCCATGAGATTGGCGTTATGGGCGACGCCATGACCTCGAGGATCCTGCGGACTGCGAAGGGCCCACGCCAGCCCGATACCAGCAACTACGATCATGATGGCCAGCACCATCCAGTGGAGGCCGAGCAGACCGAGCACACTGGAGGCGTAGGCGTCGAAGTGCGGGTCCAATGTCGTCCAGGGGAAGGCTCGCAGGCTGAATCCGAGCGCTGCTATGCTGAACACGAAGGCGCCGGCCAATGCCAGCCGCACCGTACCTACCCGCCCTTTGCGGAGGCCGCGCAGGCCCCACCCAGTTCCCGCAAGGGCGAGCAGGGACAGCACGGTCGACCCCAGTCCCGGTGCGAACGTTTCGCGCAGCGCCGCACTCGGCGGGTCGACCTCCACCAGATAGAAATAGCTCGAAACGGTGGTAGCCAGCGCGGTGGCAAGCACGGCGATCAACACCAGCATGCCATAGTAGCCGTTCGCAATGGGGCCACCCACCGCCAGGGGTAGCCGTCCGGAATCGTCCGACGCCGAGCCGAGCTCGCTCAGGGCCCGGCTCTCAGACTGC
>JAICPP010000100.1 GCA_025929805.1 Gemmatimonadales bacterium
CGATCGGTTTCACTTTGGGAAGTTGGGAGTCACCTGGAGGACTCGAGAATTCGCTGATAGAGCTCGATGTGTTTGGTTGCCATGGCGGCCTGAGTAAACCGCTCGGCCACACGCTTGCGTCCTGCTTCACCCATGCTGACCCGCCGGGCGTCATCTCGACTCAGCGTCTCGAGAGCCCGCACCAGTGCGGATACATCGCGCAACGGGACCTCCAGTCCGGTTACGCCCGGCACGTTGACTTCTCGAACCGCGCTCGGCAGTGCGGTCGTGATCACCGGGCGGCCTGCCGCCATTGCCTCCAGCACAACCATGCCGAACATCTCCTCCACGGTTACGGACGGTAACACCAGAAAATCGGCATCGGCCATCCGGCGCGGCAGGTCTGCGTCCGGGTATTCGCCATACCAGCGCACCCGGTCGGTGATCGCAAGCGCCTGCGCCAAGGTTCGAAGCCGTGGCCCTTCGGGACCGGAACCTACGATATCCAAGCGGAGATCAGGCACCTGCTCCAGGGCCCTGAGCAGAATATCCAGCCCCTTATATGCAACCAGCCGACCGATGAAGATGGCTCGACGCGGTGCCCCGGGAGGTGGCGGGGGAACATCCTGCCACCGGGTATGATCGATCCCGAACGGGATAATTTCCACTTTCCCTTCGAATCCCCGCAGTTCACTGGAGAGTGCCAGGTGGGCCCTGCTCGGCACTACTACGGCCCCAGCTCGTTTGAGAACTAGACGAGTGAGCGGGCGGTAAACCGACCGGAGGGCATCCGCGTGCTGGGTGACCACTACAGGGGTTTTGGCCGCCCGGAGCAGGCAAGCCAGGTCAGCCAGCGGGTGGGGATGGTGGACGTGAATGACGTCCGCGCGCTTCCAGGCGGCCGCTATGTAGCCGGGGGCGATCTCCTGAGAACCCAGCGCCGCAAACGAGAAGGCTCGGGTGACCAACGACCGCTGCCGGAGCAGCTCGCCCTTTCGACCGATGCTTTCCACGGCCACGACCTCGACCTGGTGCCCCAGGCTGGACGCGCCTTCAGCAAGTGTCTGAACGACGCGCTCCATGCCACCGGATCTGGGCCAGTAGTACTTGGCAAGGTGGAGTATGCGCATGCGTGCCGCCTCGGGTGGGTCGGAACCAGGCCTTCGGTCTATATTCACATGCGGTGCGGCAACTTCAACGCCACCACAACTGGTTGTCAACTGGGAATTCAGCGTGCAGCTGTGCCCGTAAGCCACTGCCGCAGCACGGCGTCGTGACGTGCGCGCGGTTATAGTGTCCCACCTCTATGCCGATCCAGCCAACCGGGCAAAGCTTCGTTCGCTGGCTGGACTGGGTGTGAGCCTTGCGGTGGCGGTACCGGATCGTTGGGCGGCAAACGACGGACGCTCCCACGGCACCACCTGGGGAGATGATGGCGGGGTGCGGGTGGTTCCGATCTCGGTCCAGGGCCGTATGGCCGAACCGGCCGGGCTGCACTGGAACAACAAGACGTTGCGCCGCCTGCTGACGGATTTTCGTCCTGATCTCCTCCACGTCGAGGAAGAGCCCTGGACCCAACCGGCCGCGCTGTCCCTGCGCCTCGCGCGACGGCTTGGCATTCGCACCGTGGTATCAACCGCAGAAAGCTTGCCGCACGGGCACAGCCTGCGGCAGCGATTCCGACGTGAGCGCAGTCTTCGGCAAGCGCATGCCATCATCGGCGCAAACCGGCTGGCTCTGGCGCTGGCCACCAAACGGCGACCCGCAATCCCCCACATGACGCTGCCTCAGCTCGGAGTTACCCCGCCGGCAGCTGTTCCCCGAGTGGCCCACCCCGGCCTCGCCATTGGATTCGTCGGTCGGTTGGTGCCGGAACGTGGATTGGATCTTCTCTTCCGCGCCTGCGTGGGACTGGCAGGCAAATGGACCCTGACGGTCATTGGAACGGGACCTTCACAGGAAGAGCTAGAGGCTCTGGCCGAACGGCTCGGAATCTCGGCGCGGATCTCGTGGCTGGGTCCCCAGCCGAGGCAGGCCGTGGATGAGGTCTGGCCCCGGTTGGATTGCGTGGTCTTCCCCGCCCGGACCACGGCGCGGTGGGTAGCAAGCGCCGCACGAGGCGCACTCCATGCGATGGCTAACGGGGTCCCGGTCATCGCGAGCGACTCGGGGGCCCTGCCTGAGGTCGTGGGGGATACGGGGCGGATTGTTCCGGAGGAGGACGTGCCCGCCTTAGCGAGCGCCCTCCAGGAGCTTTATGCCAACCGGTCGGAATGTGAACGGCTGGGCCTAGCCAGCAGGCGTCGCATAATGGAAGAGTTCTCCGATGACGCGCTGGCCGGCAAGACACTCACGTTTTGGCGTACAATCATGCCTGCAAGCGGTTGACATCGGTTGACTTAGGAGCGAACTTCGACACCCCCCATGCTAGCCCTTCTCCGACCCTCCGCGCGGGCGGCGATAGCACTCGCCTCCATTGCGTCCGGCATAGTAGCGCCTCGAGTCGCCGCTCAGGTTCCTCAGGTCCCCCCGGGGCAGCAACTTCCCACCCCAGACCAGGCCAGAGACGCGCTGCAAAACCAGCCTGAGCTGGTGGAACGGCTGCGCCGCAGGCTGCTGGAGTCAGGGTTGACTCCGGATCAGGTACGGTCTCGTCTGCGAGCCTCCGGCTACCCCGAGACTCTGCTGGACGAGTACTTACTCGGAGCCGACACGACGCGGGCGGTCCAGCCCGGTCCCCGCACCCTCGAAGCCGTGCGCAGTCTCGGCATCCTGAGCCCTCAGGAAGCCGACTCTATGGCGCTACAGGATTCGGCGCTGGCTATATCCGATTCGCTGCAGCAGGTCATGGATTCCATCCGCTTCGTGCGAGCGGACTCGGCTCGGGCCGACTCACTTGCGGACTCACTCGCCGTCCTTCGGGGGCAGGGGCTCAAGCTCTTCGGACTGGAGACGTTCCGAAGGACCTCGACCCGATTCCAGCCGGTGCAATCAGGACCGGTGGACGAGAACTATCAGCTGGGCCCGGGGGACGTCCTGGTCCTCATTCTCACCGGTGACGTGGAGGAGGTGTACACCCTCAATGTCACGCGGGAAGGATTCGTGGTTATCCCGCAGGTTGGGCAGGTATACGTCGCCAACCTCACCATGGGTCAGCTGGAGGACCAACTCTACGCCAGACTCCGGCGAGTGTATTCCGGAGTTCGGCGAGGCCCTCGCGCTACAACCAAGTTTCAGATCTCTCTCGCGCGGTTGCGCAACATACAGGTCTTCGTGGTAGGTGACGTCGTTCGACCCGGCGCGTATCAGGTCTCGGGTGCCGGCACTGTGCTGACCGCGCTCTATGCCGCCGGTGGTCCCACCGCAAACGGAAGCTTCCGCAAAGTGGAGGTTCGGCGAGCCGATAAGCTGGTAAGCACAATCGACATTTACGACTACCTGCTGCACGGGATCAACGCGAGCGACGTTCGGCTCCAGAACGGAGACGTCGTCTTCGTTCCGGTTCACAGCGGCTTTGTCAAAGTCGCCGGTGAGGTGACCCGGCCGGCGGTGTACGAAGTCCTTCCCCAGGAGACCTTGCGGGAGCTGCTCGAGTTTGCCGGGGGCTTTGGCCCCGCCGCTTACCAGACCCGGGTGCGGATTCATCGCATTCTGCCGCCGGAATCACGCGATGCCGCGGCCCGGGCCAGAGTCGTGGTCGACGTCGGCCCGGAGCAAATGGCGGGGGGGACGGTTCCCGCCGTTCCAATGGCCGCGGGTGATTCGGTGACGGTGCTCTCGATCGCCGATCGGTTGAGGGGTTATGTGACGGTGAGAGGCAACGTCTGGGTAGAAGGCCAGGTCGGATTCAAGCCCGGCATGAAGCTGAGCGAAGCGATCCGACTCGCGGGGGGACCCAAGCCGGACGTGTATCTCGACCGCATTCTGGTTTCTCGTACCAACGAGGATTCAACCCGAGTGCAGCTCCGGTCCGCTTTTGCCGACTCGAGCGGGTCGGTGGTAAGCGATCTGGATCTTCAGGAAGAGGACGAGATCAGGATCTTCTCTCGCTCGGCCTTCCTGCCCACCCGATACGTCACGGTCGTCGGTGCGGTCCAGAATCCTGGACGACTACCGTTTCGTGAAGGGATGACCATGCGCGACCTGGTGCTCCTGGCGGGGGGAGTTACCGAGGATGCCGATCTCCGGGAAGCCGAGATCGCGCGCCGCGCCGAGAGCGAGGACCCGGGGGCCCTGGCCAAGACGATTCGAGTGCGCCTCGATTCAACGGCGCTGGCCAGCGGAGGAAGTGACGGGGGGCCGCCGCCCCTCCCGCGTTCGGGAGGTGCAGCCGGAGTACCCGATCTCGCGTTGCAGCCTTATGACAACGTCCTCATCATGCGGCAGGCCGGCTGGGAAACCCAACGGCTGGTGTATCTCACCGGCCAGGTCAAGCACCCGGGTCGGTATGCCCTGCGGAGCAAGACCGACCGGCTGGGCGATCTGGTACAGCGGGCAGGTGGCCTGACCGAGGAGGCCTATGCCGGGGGGATCCAGTTTTACCGGTCCTATCGTCCAGGGCTCCAACCGGCCGATGAACAGCTTCCGCGGCTGGACCAGCAACCGCAGCCGCAGCGTGATACGCTGCCGCATGGTTTTGTCGAACGGGTCGGGATCGATCTACCCAAGGTCCTGAAGGATCGGGACACTCGGGACAATGTCATCCTCGTCGCCGGCGACTCGATCCACATCCCGGAGTACAACCCCATCATCATGGTACAGGGCGCGGTGAATTCCCCGGGCGCCGTACCCTACAACCCAGGGAAATCGCTCGACTGGTATGTGGACGCCGCGGGAGGCTACACCCAGCTGAGTGACAACAAGCACGCGTATGTGACTCAGCCCAATGGAAAGCGGCAAGGGGTGAAGCGGCGGGTGGTCTTCTCCGACGATGTGCCCAAGCCGCAGCCGGGGGCGATAGTGTTCGTACCCGCCAAACGGGTCCAGGACCAGCCCAGCAATGTGACAGCTGTCGTCGGCACGGTCGCGCAGGTCTTGACCGGCCTTATTACCCTGATCATCGTCGCGGATCAGAGCAACTAATGACGGCCGGGTTAAAGCCAGGGCTCGAGCCGGCGCGGGGTGCGCGGCCAGAGGCGGATATCTCGGTGTTCGAGCTGATGACGCCCCTGGTGCGGCGGTGGAAGCTCATCGGCGCGACCGCTCTCGCCTGCGCATTCGCGGCCGCAGTGTTTCTGCTCCTTCAGCGGCCCACCTACACCGCGAGTACCACCTTCACCCCGGAGAATTCCAGCAGTACCGGCCTGATGAGCAGCTTGGTAGGCCTGGCGGGGCTGGCAGGCCAGCTCGGGCTTGGCACCGGCAGCTCCAGCAGCGTGTCGCCCGAATTTTTCGTGAAGCTGGCGCACAGCGACGAGGTGCTCCGTTCCACCCTGCTGGCTGAGTTCGGCCATCCTGACTCGGTCGGAGTGAAGCGACCGCTTTTGCAGCTGCTCGAGATCAAAGGCCGTTCGCCGGAGGAGCAGATCCAGCGGGGCGTCGTGGCGCTTCGAAAGCTGACCGAAGCCTCAACCGATAAGACCACCGGCATTGTCACCCTGCGCGCCGAGCTCCATTCTCCCCAGCTCGCGGCGGACGTAGCCAAGTACATGGTTCAGCTGCTCAATCGCTTCAATCTCGAGTCCAGGCAAAGCCAGTCGCGGGAGCAGCGACGCTTCTCCGGCGAGCGTCTGGCGGTCGCCGAACAGGAGCTGCGCACCGCGGAGCAGGCACAACTGGCCTTTCTGCAACGCAACCGTCAGTACCTCGACTCTCCCCTTCTCGCATTCGAGCACAACCGGCTCAATCGGCAGGTTCAGTTGCGGCAGGAGGTGTATCAGACGTTGGTGAAGGCTCACGAAGAGGCCCGCATTGCGGAGGTGCGCGACACCCCCGTGTTGACGGTCATCGACTCGGCGGTTGCCCCGGTACATCCCAGCGGACCCCGGCGAGTGCTCGGCACCAGCGTGGCTCTGCTCTTCGGCGCTGCTCTTGGAGTCATGCTGGCGTACATCTCCGCTGCCCGGGCTCGGGCCCGCCGCGCTCCTACTCCCGATTACCTCGAGTTCCGGGCTGCAGTGGAGGAGGCTCGCCGGTCTCCTCCCCGAGTGTAGTTCGGAGTTCCCGTGATCGGGCTCCTCACAGTACTGGCGGCCTGGCTGTACTGCTTCGTGTGGCTTCGACCGCCCGAGCTGGCCGGTGTGATCCTTCCGGCCCAGCGCCTGCTCGCGTGGACCGCGCTCGCGGTGCTGGTTTCCCGGCTACTGCTCAAAGGCAACCTCATCGCCGGACCCGCTGCCCGTGGCTTCCTTCGTTGGGTGGCGGTGTTTGTTGTCTTCTTGATTCTGACCCTGGTTCGCCAGCTCGCCTACGGTGAGAACTTCCACCCGCTGTACTTCATCATGGACTTCTCGAAGTACGCGGCTGGATTCGCGATGGCATACCTTTGCTACTACGCGCTTGCGGGGCGACTGGTCTCCGAGCAGCGGTTGTTCGGCGGAATCGTCGGCTCCGGGGTGCTCGCCACAGCACTGGTGTACATCCTGCTCGGTCTTTACTACGCAGGCTTCCGCACTGAATTGCAGCTGATCGCGCCTTCGTTCGGTGGTGCCCTTGGGGTTTGGCCCACCGGCGACCTGCTTCCCCGATTGGCGGGGCCCACCGCCGAGCCGCAGCAGCTCTCGGTAGCCTTGCTGACGCCGCTGCTTCTGATGCTTTCTCCCCGTTATCTCCGACGCCTCTGGCCGGTGGCGATTCTGTCCGCCTCCGCGTTGCTACTCTCCCAGTCGAAGTTCGCTCTGGTTTCCATGATGGTGATCGGTTGGTACCTCCTCCTGGTCTACCGTCGTGCACGCGTGCCGATTGTCCTTGGCTCACTGGTACTGGCCCCTATGATCGCACTCGCGCTGCTCCGTCTCCCCACCTTTGCGGCCACCCTTCAGGCAGGGCTCTCGGCCGGCTCGCTCGTGGAGCGGCTCGGGAATATCGTGCTCCTTCTGAACATCATTCAGGAGCACCCGATCTTCGGGATCGGCGCGGGGCACTACGGAGTGTATCGCGGCCAGACACTGTTCGGGGATTGGCGTTACGATCCGGGGTACACGCCCAACATGGATTTCCTCAAGGTGTTTGCGGAAACCGGAGTGGTGGGCTTCGTGCTGCTCCTGTGCTTGCTGGGATTTCTGATTCGGCTGTTTGCCCGCGGATCCCGAACCGTCGATTCAGATGACCGGCCGGTCTACCTGGCGTTCTTTCTGGGGGCCGTGGCCATAATGCTGAACATGACCATTGGGTACGAGCTGCTCCATGCGTTCTTCTGGATCAATATCGGAACCCTCCTCTACTTCGTAGATCGAGACCGGACCCGCGCCGCAGTGATGCGGTCGAGTGAACGCTTATCGGACATTGCGTTGAATCCGGCTGCTCCGGGATGAAATCGATCGTTATAAACGGCCGCTTTCTGACCCAGGCCACAACGGGCGTGCAGCGCTGCGCCCTCCAGCTGGTCTCGGCGCTGGACCGTCGCATGGCCGCCGACCAAACGGTCCGAGCTCGGTGGCGGTTCCGGTTGATTACGCCGAGTAGAGGAGTGCGTACCCCGCTGGCCCTGGAGCACATTCCCACCGTTTCGGCCGGTCGGCTGACTGGTCACCCCTGGGAGCAGTTGGAGCTCCCTCTTCGCGCAGCGGGCCAGGTCGTGCTCAACCTGTGCAACACGGGCCCACTGGCTGGGCAGAGTGTGGTGATCATCTACGACGCGGCAGTCTATGCAGTGCCGCAGGCCTACTCCGCAGGATTTCGCCTCTGGTATCGGACGCTTCTGCCCCGCCTCGGCCGCCGGGCACTTCGAGTGGTGACCGCGTCCGATTTTTCCCGAGGCGAGCTGTCCAATTGGGCGGGCATTCCTGCTTCCAAGATCGACGTCGTCCCCATGGGCAGCGATCACATGCTTCAGCGATCGGCCGATCCGGGTGTGTTCGACCGGATTCCAGTCTCTCCGGGTCGCTATCTCCTGACGGTTGGAAGCAAGAGCCCCCACAAGAATGTGGAGGCCGTGGCACGCGCGGTGTCGCAGCTGGATGGCGCCGGGCTGCCGCTGGTTGCCGTGGGCGGAACCAATCCCCGGGTGTTCAACGACCCGGGTAACCTGAACAGCAACTGCTTCCACTCAGCGGGATATGTTACCGACGCCGAGCTGCGGGCGCTGTACCAGGGCGCGATCTGCCTGGTATACCCCTCCTTATATGAAGGTTTTGGCCTGCCGCCGCTCGAGGCGATGACCTGTGGCTGCCCTGCCGTCGTCGCCCGGGCAGCGTCACTGCCGGAGGTTTGCGGTGACGCCGTGCTGTACTGTGATCCCCAAGACCCCGGGGACATTGCCCGGCAGATCGGACTGATCCAGGAGCCCGGTCTCCGCGATGAGCTGCGCCGCCGGGGTCTGGAGCGTGCCCGCCACTTCACCTGGGACCGTGCCGCGGATCAGCTGCTGAAGGTTCTCAATAGCGTGCAGGCTGCATGAAAGTCGCCCTGGTTCATGATTGGCTGGTGACCTACGCCGGTGCCGAGCGGGTGCTGGAGCAGATCCTGGCCTGCTATCCAGAGGCTGACCTGTTCAGCATGTTCGAAAAGGTCCCCCCGGAGGAGCGCGCCTTTCTCGGCGGCCGTCGGGCACATACTTCCTTTCTCCAGCGCGTGCCGGGCATCCAGCGCGGCTATCGCAGCCTGCTTCCTTTGATGCCGCTGGCGGTCGAGCAGTTCGACCTGTCGAGCTACGATCTGGTGCTCTCGAGCTCGTACGCAGTTGCCAAGGGGGTACTCACCGGCCCCGACCAGCTCCATCTCTGTTACTGCCACTCGCCCATCCGATACGCCTGGGATCTCCAACACCAGTATCTCCGGGAAGCGGGACTCAGCCGGGGGCTGCGCTCCCTGGTTACCCGGTACATTCTCCACCGAGTTCGAATGTGGGACGCGCGAACCTCCAATGGAGTGGACGGGTTCATGGCTGGGTCCCACTTTGTGGCGCGCCGGATCGCGAAGGCATACCGGCGGAGAGCGACGGTCATCTACCCACCGGTGGATGTGGATGCCTTCACCCCGGGTGGAAGTAAAGAAGACTTTTATGTCACTGCATCACGCATGGTCCCCTACAAGAGAATCGATGTGATTGTCGAAGCGTTCGCCGCCATGCCGAACCGGAGACTGGTCGTCGTTGGTGACGGCCCCGAAGCCGCGCGAATACGGGACAAGGCGGCACCGAACATTCAGTTCCTGGGGCAACAACCCTTCGAAGTTCTCCTGGATCAGCTCCAGCGCGCCCGCGCGTTCGTGTTCGCCGCCGAGGAGGACTTCGGAATCGCGCCGCTGGAAGCCCAGTCATGCGGAACCCCGGTACTGGCCTACGGCAAGGGGGGAGTCCTGGAGACAATCCGGTGCCTGAGTGAGCCTGAGCCGACTGGGATCTTCTTCCCGGAGCAGACCCCAGCCTCGATCAGGGCGGCGGTTCAGCAATTTGAGCGGGAAGGCCATCAGATCGATCCGGAGGCCTGCCGACGTAACGCTCTGCGGTTCGGGCCTGAGCGGTTCCGGGAACAATTTCGCTCTTACGTCAGCCGTCGGTGGCGGAAAGCGGAGGCTCGGGCCCGAAGGCGACGGCTGCAGCCGCGGTGACATCCGAGCCCAAGTACAGCTCCCTCCAGGACCGCTTCGTAAGAGGAGCCACCTGGTCTCTGGTCGGGATGGGGGCTGCTCAGGGCCTGGCAGTGATTGCGTCCATCGTAGCGGCGCGGCTGCTGGGGAAGGTCGGGTTCGGCGAGTTTGGAATGGTCACCGGAACTGTGGGGGCGTTCGGCATGCTCGCCGGGTTGGGGCTGGGGCTCACAGCCACCAAATACATCGCCGAGCGCCGCGCGAACGACCCGGTTCGGGCCGGCCACATTATGGGTCTGATGACCCAGGTGGCGATCATCTCCGGCGGTGTCGTATCGCTGATTCTCTTTATGCTGGCCCCCTGGCTAGCGGCCCGGACCCTCAACGCACCTCACCTGGCAGACGAGCTGCGCCTTGGATGTATTTTGCTGTTTCTCAATGCCCTGGACGGAATGCAGACGGGGGCACTCTCCGGCCTGGAGGCTTTCAAGAGCATCGCTCGCGTCGGCATAGTGCGGGGACTATTGAGCTTTCCCGTGCTCATCGCCGGCGTCTGGTTCTTCGGGCTCACCGGCGCAGTGGCCGCCACCGTGCTGGTCGGTGCCGTCGGATGGTGGCTGAGCCAGGCCGCGTTGCGCTCGGAGTGCGCCAAGGCCGGAATGCGTATCCATTATCGCGGCGCCCGCTCTGATCTGCCCGTGCTCTGGCGGTTCTCCCTTCCCGCCTTTCTCAGCGCACTCACGGTTGCACCGGTCATGTGGCTGGCCAGTGCCGTCCTCGCCAATCAGTCAGGCGGTTATGGGGAGTTGGGTCTGTTCAACGCAGCCAATCACTGGCGCACGGCGCTCATGTTTCTACCCTCGGTCTTGTTGCGGGTGGCCCTGCCACTGATGGCGTCCTCTACGGATAGTCGTCGCTCGGATGAGTTCGGAAAGACTCTGCTGCTCACTCAAAGCCTGACCGTGGCGATCGTCCTTCCTGCCGGTGCGCTTCTCATGTTCCTGGCGGATCCGATCATGGGCCTGTACGGCCATGAATTCGTGGCTGGTGCAACGGTACTCATCGGGGTTATTGCGAGCATTATGATCGGCAGCATCGGGGGAGCTGCAGGGACGGCCATCGAAGCGCGAGGAAAGATGTGGCGGGGGCTCGCTCTGAATCTGTCCTGGGGAGCGGTCCTGATAGGAATCGTTTGGTTTATGGCTCCCAGCTGGGGCGCGCAATCCTTGGCCTTCGGTTCAGCCATTGCCTACGCAGTCATGAGCCTCTGGGGATTCCTCTATGTTGCTGCGGATCTGCCCCCGGGAATGCTGCGGCGGCTGTTCTGGACCCTGGGCTTTATCCTCTGTCTCACCGCTGCCTGCGTCCTGCTGCCCTCAAGGATTCGCATGATCGTGGCTGTTCCGGTTGCATTGTTTACGGGCTACCTGACTCTCGTTGCCTTTGTCGATCGAGCCGTGCGCCAGGCGGTACTGGGCCGGGCTCGTACCCAACTGAAGTTCTGGGGCGCTCCCGTTGGCGGGAAATAGCTGGAGTGCGGCAGGGGCGGCTCGCGGGGACGGCCCGGCAGCCAGCTCGGCTGCGCGGTGCCCTGCGTGCCGCACGGATTGCACCTCCGAAGGAGTGGTTCTCGGAGGTTACGAGCTGTTTGTCTGCCCGCGCTGCACGCTCCGTTTTTCACCCCGAGCGTTCGACGCTTCAGTGGACTACGACGGCATGTATCGGAGTGCGGAGTATCAACGCGAGCAGGTCGATGCTCTTCGGTCGCTGGACGGCGCCAAGCTGGCGGACCA
>JAICPP010000178.1 GCA_025929805.1 Gemmatimonadales bacterium
CGGGCGCTTAAGGCTGCACTCAACCAGGGGATCGTGCGGGCGGCCGAGCGGGAGAAGGACGGCACCTGGCGGGTGAACTCGTGGGTAAAGAGCGGAATTCTGCTGGGATTTCGGCTGGGCCAGACCATCCCCGTAGCGACCAGCGGTCCCTTTACCTTTTTCGACAAGGATACCTATCCTCTCCGCCGCTTCGAGGAGGGTCATGGCATACGAGTCGTTCCGGGCGGATCGGCCATTCGGGACGGCTGCTACGTCGCACCCGGCGTGGTATGCATGCCTCCCATGTACATCAACGTGGGCGCATACGTCGGAGAGGACACCATGATCGACTCCCACGCTCTGGTCGGCTCCTGTGCCCAGATCGGCCGCCGGGTGCATCTCTCTGCAGCGGCCCAAGTCGGCGGGGTCCTGGAGCCCGCCGGGGCCTTGCCTGTGATTATCGAAGACGAGGTGCTGGTAGGTGGTAACGCCGGTATCTACGAAGGCACCATCGTCCGCGAGCGGGCGGTGCTGGCGCCCGGAACCATTCTCACGGGAGGCACCAACGTCTTCGACCTGGTCCACGACCGGCTATATCGGCGGGAGGGCAGCCGTCCCCTGGAGATCCCCCCGGGTGCGGTAGTCGTCCCCGGAACCAGGCCGGTAAAAGCGGGCCCCGGCGCGGCAGCCGGCATCGGGCTCTACGCGCCGGTGATCGTGAAATACCGGGATGAGAAGACGGAGACGGCAGTAAGACTTGAAGAGCTACTCAGATAAGCGGGAAACGGTTCTAGACGATGACCACCCACACCCACTATCTCTGGTTCAATACCAGGCAACGGCAAGAGATCATCGACATCACCGACCAGGTCTCCGAGCAGGTCGATGCGAGTCGGGTGCGGGAGGGGCTCGTCCTGGTCTCGGCCATGCACATCAGCGCCTCCGTATTCGTCAATGATCACGAGTCGGGTCTGTGGCACGACATCCTCAAGTGGCTGGAGGAGACCATTGCGCCCTGGGATCCCGGGCGCTACCGCCACAACGAGACCGGCGAGGACAACGCGGCTGCCCACCTCCGAAGCCTTACGGTCGGGCATGAGGTGATCGTCCCCATTACGGCCGGCAAGCTGGATCTGGGGCCCTGGCAGCGGGTGTTCTACGGGGAATGGGACGGGCAGCGGCGCAAGCGCGTCGTCATCAAGGTGCTCGGCGAGAGCTGAAAAGAAGTCGGGCCAGAACAGCCAGCCTCGGCTGTCCTGGCCCGACCATGTGAATTCTATCCTGGGGTTTAGTGCCCCAGAATTCTGGCGGCCGTACTCACCCGTGACGCAGCCTTGAAGCGGAACATCGCCTCATGCCTGCTGCCATCGGCAAGCGTCAGAATGAATCGGCGGCAGGTGCCGGCCCAGCCTGGGTTTGTCTTCCAGACGTAGGCGTAGCTGTACCCCATGGATCGCAAGCCGCTCGAGCCGGATACACCCGGGCGAACCGTGTGCTCCGGGGTACCGGTGGGACACACTGCCGGTTCCGAGCTCGGAGAATTCGAAGCCAGGATCTGAATCCAGCGCTTACCACCCACCGTGAACTTCACGGGAACCGAAGTACCTGCCGTGACGACATTGACGGCCGGCAGATTTCTTATCGGTGAGAAGAACCCCTTAAAGGTGATTCCGCTCTGTACGGTCATGGAGACCGATGTCCCAACCGCATGGTAATTCGGGCTGGCCGGAGTGAACACCACCGACAGGGTGGTCGGCCCGGTCCCAAGGATTGTGCCGGCCGCCGGAGTGTAGGCAAAGCTGCCGGCCAGCGTCACACCCCCGACGCCAGTCGCGGTCGCGTTGAGCTGTTGGGCCCCGAGCGGTACACCCGCTGTGATCGAACCCGGCGTCCAGCTGAGGAGTGGGGTCGCTTGAGCAATGGTGAAGGACTGGACCACATCCTCCGCCGGAGCGTAGTCGTCGTTACCGGCCTGGCTGGCAGTCAAGGTGCAGGTCCCCGCCCCGGTGATCGAGACGGTGGTTCCCAGCACCGTACAGGTACCGGCGGAGCTGAGGCTCACCGGCAGACCGGAGCTGGCCGAGGCGCTCACCGAGAAGTCGGCGTCGCCAAACACCCTATTGGGCAATGGACCAAAGGTGATGCTCTGGGGCTCGGCTGTGCCCGATTCCGAGCCGGCTACCCAACCGACGGCATTGATGTACAGCTGCTGCACGGTAGGATCCTGCAGAGTCGTTGGGTCACGGATTTCACCCAGACCGTCGAAGTAATAGTTCGGCGCAAAGCTGAAGCTCACCACGCGGCCTTGTCCGAGCTCCCGCGCCAGCACTGCCGGCCTTCCGCTCGGTACCCGCATCAGAACCGTCGAAGGATTGCTGGCAAACACGACCTGCGGGCCGGCATCGTGGCCGTCGGCCATAAAGGTGAACGAAGCCGGTATTCCCGCTAACACCGGGTGGCCGGCAGCGGCCGCTAGCGCTTCATAGGTTATCTGACAGGCGCCGCAGTTCTGCTCCGAGCCATCGGGATTGAGATCCATGTCCTGGAGCATCAGCTCCGGCATCTCAGGCTGGGATTCATATCCGTTCCAGCGCGCGGTCACGAAACCGCCCCCGTTCTGCACGAAGCTGGTCAGCGCGGTCTGCGCCGAGGACGGGAGCGGAGCATCGTAGGTCGCACCATTCAGGTGGACGACCGCGTCGAATCCGCTCAAGGACGGGTTAGTCCCGTCCCAGGTGTTCTCTGGAGCAGGTCGCAGACTGACCACAAAGCCCGCGTTCGCCAGGCTGTTTGCCAGGGCGTTGGTCGATACGAAGTCGCTGTCGGCCAGCACCAGCACGCTCGGGCCGGTGCCCGAGAACGCCGTACCCAGGCTGAGTGAGACCCTCGGGGCGATCGCCTGGTTAGGACGGATAGTCGAGCCTGCACGGCGACCGGCCGACTTGGGCAGCGGGTGCCTTGCTGTCGCCGCAAGAGTTGTAGTCGGGGACGTGGGCTCCGTGGGCTGGTCCGTGCTGCAACCGAGCTGGCCCAATAGGATAGCTGCCGCCAACGGCAGGAGGCGCCGACCCCGGCGGTATTGCGGGTGCGTGAGTGCATTACGTGGGCCGGTCATGTTTGCCTCCATACTGCGAAGGTGGAACTACGGTTAAGAGCCCTCTCGTTAAGCGTGAACCTGTGAACGACCGTGGACTGTACTAACGTGTTGAGTACCAAATTCCCGTGGTCCTGAACTAACTTGTTGACCGCTGCCACGGAAAAACCTCTAACCTTCCGCAGCAACTCCTTCCCCTACCTGCTTCAACGGTTGGTGCGCTTGCCGTTCTCTTTCTTTGCCGGTGCCGGAGCCTTGGCCTGCGTCGCTGCTGCCGGCGGTTCCAGCACAAAGGTGGTCCGTGCTTCGCTGCCTTTAACCGCCGCCACCAGGGTCCGCCGTCCGACCTTCGATGCCGGAGTCCAGCGGGTGTGCGCGCGACCGCGCGCATCGGTCATCACCCGGGCTGGACTGACAGTTCCGAACTTGGTGCTGAACACCACCGGCTGATCCGGCACCGGGTTCCCATAGGCGTCGGTCAGATCGACGTCCAGTGACTGCACCGCCCGATTCGCGGTTCCCGGCTTGGGCGTGACGAAGGCCAGGTTGGCTGGCCGCGACGCCCGGGCCCGGGCCGAGATTTCGATGGCTCGTTCGATTCCCTCTACCTCGGCCGTCAGGTGCTGCACCCCCGCCGTCCGGCCCAGCGTCCAGGAGATGGCGACGCGTCCGGTCGAGTCGGTAGTCACCACGCTATCGGCCACGGTGCCAGTTGCCGGCAGCAGCGTCACGGGCACCCCTGGAACCACATTCCCAGCCCGATCGAGCACCTGGATCTGGACTGCCGGCCGAAGCACTTGGTTCACCGAACCCTCGTGCTTCGCGGCGCCCACCACCGATGCCTTGGCTGCTTCGCCCGCCAGTGCCCTCGCCGTGACGGGGAAGCGCGGCACTGTCCGAGGACTACCCACCTGGACGTAGGCTCGCTGCGTACCGCTGCGCGGTCCCAGTGTCCAGCGAGCCCGCGCTTCCCCCAACGAATCCGTCCGCGATTCCGCAGCCACCACGCTGCCGTCATCTCCAGCGGCCCAGGCCACCGGCACCGCTACCATGGCGACACCGCTGGTGTCGGTGACTCTGACGACGACCGACTCACTGAGCGTGGACCCGGCCTTGCCTTCCAACCCTTCACTCACCACGGTGAGCCGCGTGTTCGCGGCGACCGGCTCCGCTTCCGCGGTGACTACGGTGGGGCTGGCCACACCCTCTGCCGTCACCGTCAGCGTCTGCCTGCCCGGGAAGTCGCCGAGCGTCCAGGAGGCCCGTGCGATACCCTGGGTGTCCGAGGTGTCGGACTGGGGCTCGGCCCGTCCTGCTCCGTCCTCCAGGATGAACCGGACGGGAGCTCCGGAAATCGGCCGTCCACTCCTCGAGACAACCTGCACCGTCACCGGCTGAGAGACTCGCCGTCCTGCCGGGGCCCGCTGCCCGTCACCGGACAGCAGCGTGAGCGACGAGGGCACCGGATATACCTCCACCGGGAGCTGCGCGATCATCGCATCCGAACTGGCGGTGAACGTCGTTCTTCCCGGAGCCACAGCCACGGCGTCACCCAGACTGTCCACCGACGCGACCGACGGGTCCGCGGAGTGCCAGCCAGGACTGGAGCCGGGGATCTCATGGCCTCTTGCGTCCACCAGATGCGCCGCGGCTTTGCCCCGGTCTCCCTCCGCAATCCGGAGCAGGGTGTCAGCCGAGATTCGCAGAGCTGCCGGCCGCTGAATCACGTAGACCCGAGCCTTCACCGATTTTCCGCCGACCGCCACCATGATCGCCGAACCGCCGGGACCCCGGGTGACCACGGTACCAGCACTATCGACCGTGGCGACGCTCGTGTCACTACTGCTCCACACCGTCGGCGCTCCCAGGAGCGCGTTTCCTCTCGCGTCGGTGGCCGTTACCGCCAGCTGAATGGTGTCACCGATCGAGCTTGCCGTATCTACAGTCGGCGAGACCCCGATCCAGCGCACCGGTGTCAGACTCGCGGCGGCCAGTGAATCCGCCTCGTACTGCGACCTGAGCGAGTGGGTGTACGAAAGGATCGACACCAACCCGGCTCCAGCCGAAATCAGGCCGGCGCCCCAGCGCCAGGCATTACTGATCAGGCCATGGGGGCGCAGGGCCTGAGGAATGACTGGCTTCGCTGGTGCTGCGGGTGCTGGTTTACTCCATCCGGTCACAGAGCGGCACCCTTTCCTCGCCCGCCATTTCTCCGTCGCCGTCCGTTCTCGGGAGCTCCGCGCCGGCCAACAGTCCCACGAACACAACGCAGCTACGACCCGGACGGGCTCGATGCGTCGCCTTGGCCCGCCAGCCGTTCGATGTCACGCCCAGAATCTGGATCTTCACGTCGGCTCCAGGATTCAACGCCAGCGCATCGAGGCTGCCGGCATAGATCGGGTGCGAGGTTCGATACTTGTCCTGGGCCGCAACGACATTCCGCAGCGCCGCCTTCAGGATCGATGCCGGCGTCGACTGCCACGAGGCACTCGCGTTCTGGCCCCAGGCGCCGATGGGCGCGCCAAGGCTCAGTCCGAGCACAAGAGCGTGGGCTGTCAGATGTCGAGCTCGAGACATCGTTCCTCCTGCATTCGGACCACCAGCTTCGGAAGGTGGCGAATGTTCTGCCGTCCGTCCGTCCCTCATGTACCGAAGGCTTTGAGGCACATCTATTTTCAGCAAACAGAGGCAAACTTACAATTCGTAGAAACGCGACAGCGTCAAGAATACAGGCAGCGGAAACTCCAGGGGAAACGCGGAATTGCGGAATTGTTTGCTGCGCGTAGTGCTATGTCATGCAACCGAGCGCAGCGGCCTCGTGCAAGGCCGTTCACATCAGGCGGTATTTCGGTCCACTACCCCCTTCGCGAGGTGTCCAACGCGGCCCGAGCACATCGGTCGCCTTGCAGTCTACACAGTTGGGTGCATTCACCCTGAGCTGCCCGTCCACCACCTCATAGACCCCAGCCGGACATAGCCGGCTATAGAACTCGGCAACTTCGGGGCTGATGTCGGGACCGATCAGGAGGTGAGAAGGAATGGTGTCTCGGGTAGCATTGCCGGACTTGAATACCGCATCCAGCTTGCTGAAGGTAAGCGTATTATCGGGGCTGATGCTCTCGCCTCCCCCCGGCACTCGCGGTACCGAGGCGTCGCTCCGCATGGCGATTTTTCCGCCCGGGAAGCGTCCACCGGTCAGGGTCATCAGCCCGGCCTTGGCGCCTCCTAAGAAAAAACCATCCTTGAACGCCAGCCGCATGTTCCGGGTTCGGTAGAGGTCGGAAGCGATGTAGCTCTCGTCGACCATTCGATCATACGATGCGAGCATGCCGGCGGACGTATCTCCCGACTTGAGGGCGGCAAATGCCGACCGGGCAGCATAGATCCCCGACTGCATGGCGTAGTGGATTCCCTTGAGGGACGGAACGTCCACCATTCCAGCCGCGTCGCCCACCAGCAAGACGCCACTTCCGTAACGGCGCTCCGGCAGGGAGTAGTAGCCGCCCTCCGGAATGGTCTTCGCTCCCCACTCGAGCAGTTGTCCGCCTTCCAGGTAGGGCCGGAACAGCGGGTGCAGCTTCATCCGCTGGAGCAGGTTGTGGACATCGAGCCCGGACTGATGGTAGTCGAGCCCCACGACCAGTCCCAGACCGATCTGGTTGGCACCGAGCGGATACATGAAGCTTCCACCAAACGCGTC
>JAICPP010000291.1 GCA_025929805.1 Gemmatimonadales bacterium
GCTGCGAACGGGGCACCACGGGTTTTTGATCAACCTTCTAGATACGAGAGCCCCAAGCATGCAGGGCCCTCTTCACCTCGACCCGTTCGGTCAGTGGCCGCCGACGGCGCCCTGGGTGAGTTTGTCCATGACTTGATCGATGGTAAAGCTGGCCGCCTTTTGCCGCGGTGGGAATGCCTGGAAGGTTCCCAGGAACTCCGCCACGATCCCCTGGGCCGGCACCACCAAGAAGGCCCGGTCTATCAGCCAGTCGTAGTATGTGTTCGAGGTGACGTCGGCGCGCTCGAAGGGATCCGTGCGCAGGTTGAATATCTTCGGCACCCGCAGGGAAACGAACGGCTCAGCCCAGATGCGCAATGTGCCCGTGACACGTTGCTCCATGAAGACCAACTTCCAGTTGTCGTAGCGAATGGCGACGAGGTCGCCATCGTCGGAGAAGTAGAAGTACGCGTTGCGAGGGCTGTTGGCCTCCTCCCCGGTCAGGTACGGCAGCAGATTGTACCCATCGAGGTGGACCCTGAAGGTCTTGGCGCCGGCTTGATGCCCCACCTGCAGCTTCGTGGCGATGTCCGGCTCCCCTGCGGCCGCCAGGAAGGTGGGGAGCCAGTCCAGGTGCGAGATTATCGCGTTGGAGACGACTCCAGCCGGAATCTTGCCCGGCCAGCGGATCAGCTCCGGCACCCGGAAGGCGCCCTCCCAGTTGGAGTTCTTTTCATTGCGGAAAGGCGTCATCGCGCCGTCCGGCCAGGTGTTCATATGGGGTCCGTTGTCAGTGCTGTAAACGACGATCGTGTTCTCCGCGATCCCTAGCTCGTCGAGTTGATCGAGCAAGGCGCCGACCACCTTGTCGTGGTCGATCATGGTGTCGTGGTACACGGACTGCCAGCGCCCGGCCTGACCGATGCTCTCCGGTTTGGGGTGGGTGCGGAAATGCATGTGGGTGGTGTTGAACCAGACGAAGAATGGTGTCTCAGCCGTCACCTGGCGGCCGATGAAGTCCTGCGCCGCCGCCAGGAACTCGTCATCGACCGTCTCCATCCGCTTCCTGGTGAGCGGACCGGTATCTTCGATCCGCTGCGTGCCGTCCCCATTGGCCCAGGAATGAATGACGCCACGCGGGCCGTAGCGCTCGCGAAAATTCGGGAAATCCACGTCCGACGGATAGTCAGGGTGCTCGGGTTCTTCTTCGGCATTGAGGTGGTAGAGGTTGCCGAAGAACTCGTCGAAGCCGTGTGCGGTCGGCAGGTGCTCGTCCTTGTCTCCGAGATGATTCTTGCCGAACTGCCCTGTTGCGTAGCCGAGTGGTTTGAGCAGCTCGGGGATGGTTGGATCCTCGGCTTGGAGCCCGAGGTCCGCGCCGGGGAGCCCGACCTTGCTCAGCCCGGTACGGAAGACGTTCTGACCGGTAATGAAGGCCGCACGGCCGGCGGTGCAGCTCTGCTCGCCGTACGAGTCGGTGAAGCGCATGCCTTCGTCGGCGAGGCGGTCGATGTTGGGGGTGCGGTAGCCCATCAACCCGCCACTGTAGCAGCTCAGGTTGGTAATACCGATGTCATCTCCCCAGATGACCAGAATGTTCGGCTTCTCTTGCTTTGTCTCGGCCACGAACTCTCCCTCAGCACGTCCGATCGGGCGCATTGCTGCAGAAATCATGTCCCATTGGCGTAGGACATCCTTCCTTCCGCGCCGTGATCTTATCTCAACCCGAGGATCAATCAATGAGGTACCTATTTCGGGGATAGCCCGATTCTTATAACTCCAGACGTGATTCTGGTGTGGCAAGATGGAGGCTGAATGCGGCAAGTGTGTGAACCAACTTCTCACTTCTCACGCGACGTAGGGTCCGTAACAGACGATGCCCGGATGCGCCCGTGCGCCAAGGGCAGAAGGTGGCCTATCCTGCACGGTTGATGCGGCGATGCCTGACAGAGGAGACTCTCCGGCCGGATCGAGATAGCCGGCAAGCGAGCACCACGACCGCGACCGCAGCGGTTTGCACGAGACAAGGAATTCCTCATGGGTTCGTTGGTAGCGCAACATCGCGCGGAATCTGTATTGCCGCCGGGCCCCGCACCCGATAACGACATGGTCTGGATCCCCGGCGGGACGTTCCTGATGGGTTCTGATGACCACTATCCAGAAGAGGCGCCAGCGCACTCAGTGACCGTCCCCGGGTTCTGGATCGATCGGTATCAGGTCACCAACGCCGCCTTCCGCCGCTTTGTGAAGGCTACCGGCTACGTCACCGTTGCCGAGCGTGCGCCGGATGCTGCCCTCTACCCCGGTGCCCTGCCCGAGATGCTGGTGGCCGGCTCGGTCGTCTTTCGCCAGCCACCGGGGCGAGTGCCGCTGAGCAGCCACTACGCCTGGTGGGACTGGCAGCCCGGCGCCGACTGGCGCCACCCGGACGGTCCCGGCAGCACGCTGCATGGCCGGGAGCGGCACCCGGTGGTCCATGTCGCCTGGGAGGATGTGATCGCCTACGCCGCCTGGGCCGGGAAAGCCCTGCCTACCGAAGCCGAGTGGGAGTTTGCCTGTCGCGGCGGGCACGACGGCTGGCCGTACGCCTGGGGGCAGGAGCTGGCGCCCAGGGGCCGGATGCTGGCCAACTACTGGCAAGGCGAATTCCCCTGGCAGAATTTCGCCCGCGATGGATATGAGCGGACCGCTCCGGTGGGCAGCTTCCCCCCCAACGGCTACGGGCTCCTCGACATGATCGGCAACGCCTGGGAGTGGACGGCCGATTGGTATGCCCCGCGCTATGAGGCGCCTTCGCCATGCTGCGCGGCCTCGCGCGATCCACGGGGCGGCAGCGAAGCTGAGAGCGTCGATGTGCGGGACAAGGCTGCC
>JAICPP010000096.1 GCA_025929805.1 Gemmatimonadales bacterium
CACCCGTCTGGACCACCCATGCTACCGCAATGCCGACGATCGGATTGTTCTCGGCGTCCAGAACCTGCACCACCAGCGGGTTGGGGAGCCGTGATCCCGGCGGGGCCTGCTGGCCATCTCCTGAAACAATGGTGACCCGGGCTGCGTTGCCTGCAGTCGCCGTATGAGTGAAGATGACAGGCGATCCTGCCAGCTGATCGGCACTGGCGAGCGTTCTCTGTTCTCCGGCGTTGGGACCCAGGGTTCGAGTAACCGAAGCCTGGCCATTCCCATCGGTGACATTGGATGTTTCGCTGACACTCCCGCCTGCTTCCGCAGTCCATTGAATCGGGACGTCCGGAATGGGATTCCCGAACGCATCCGTCACCTGGACTACCAGCGGAGCACTCAGCGCGGTGCCAACGGGGCCGCTCTGCCCGTCTCCGGAAAACATCGAAATGATGTTTGCATTCGCCGAGACCGCCGTAGCAACGAACCCGGTCGCTACGGGAGTCGCCCCTGCGTCCACCACAACCTGGGCCTGCCCGGTCAGCTCTCCGACCTGGGTGCCCAGGGTCAATGTCGTACTGGCCCGCCCACCGGTATCCGTAACTGCACTCGCAGGATTCAGGGAACCTCCCCCTCCGGCATTGTCCAGGACGAAGTTGACCGTGGCTCCCTCGACCGGCCGGTTTTGCGTATCCGTGACCCGCACGACGAGTGGGGCCAGCTGCGAACTGACAGGAGCATGCTGGTCGTTCCCCGATTGGATCTCGATTTTAGCAGGCTCGCCCTCACTGGGTAGCGTGAGGTTGTCCCCTCCACATCCAATTAGGAGGGAGAGTCCAGCGACGGTAAAAATCGATAGCCTACTTACGTTTACCACTATCCATCCCGGGACAGGGTCAGGCAAAAGGGCGCATGGTGCGCGTGGTACGCATGGGCTCGAGCAGGGCAGGAGTCTATTCCGTGCACCAGACAGAGAAAAGGGCCTGGCTCACATGGCGCCGTAAGTTGTGATTGTAGAAGGACGTGCGGAGGGTAAGCAGCTTGTGTGCCCGGCTCACATTCGGGCGCCGGGCTCTAAGTACCTACAATTCACACCCTTGGAACTGAGCCTCTCCAAGGCTGTGGCGGTAACGCCACGGCAGGGAGGCGGGTCCTCCCCGCGATTCAGAACAGGACTATGGCTTCGAAAACTATTGGTGAGCCAGTGCCACTCTCGATTGCCGCGGAGAGCTTGTGAACTCCAATTCGGTCACCCAGGGTCCAGCCGACGCTCGCTTCTCCTGCAGCGTCGGTCGTGGTAATCGGGCTATCCACCCTTCCTTCTCCTGCTATCACCTGCCAGGCTACCGGAACATCGGGGACCGGATTTCCGAACCGGTCCACCACCCGCACCAGAGGGGCGTCATCAACCGGTTGTCCTCTTGCACCTGGTTGCTTTAGCGGGATCTGCGAGCTGAGCGTGTCAGGGGCGCCGGGTCGCGCCAAGGCGTGAAACTCAGCCACCTTCTCCTCACCCTCTGCTCCCACGAGTCGAGCGACCACCGTATAGGAGCCGGGTAGCGTGCCCAGGGTCCAGTGGGCGAATGCCTCGCCTGTTGTATTGGTGGTTGCTGTCGCGTGATCCAGGGTCCCGGCAGCAGGATCGGCCAGCTCGAACGAGACCTCGACACCGCCAGCCGGCTCCTCCGCCTGGGTAAGCACCCTCACTACCAGCGGATTGGGAAGAAGCTCGCCCACGGTGCCGGTCTGTCCATCGCCATTCGCCGCCGTGAGGGCGCCGATGGTTTGTCCCCCGCCGGTCGGATCGGGAAGCAGGAGATCACTGCTGCAGCCCAGAGCACCAGTCAGGAGGACGACAAGCGCCAGCCGCACGGAGAATGTTATCGTGTGAGGCATCGGTTCACGCGGTCTCGGAATTCGCCGGCTCGGGCAAGAAGCCGGGCAGAGGGGGGGGTGCACCAGAATAGCGGCGTCATGGTGGGATTGGTAGGCCAGCGTCCGCATTGTTACCGGCCGGTCTGCACCACGATTCCGATCCCAAAGTTGACCAGCCGCTCCCGATAGCTGCCACCGGCGCGCCCATTATAGGTGTGACCCACGAAATCCACCGCTGGATTGAGGAAGACCCGACGGCTGAGCCGGAGCTCGTAGCCCGCACCCAGCAGTCCAGCCAGGCCGGTGTCACCCACGTCGAAACCATCATCGAAGGCGACGGCGTTGCGTCCGATGCCGAGGCCACCCTTCAGGTACAACCCTGTGGTCTTCACCGGATAGAATTGCGCCACGAATAAAAGACTGCTGAGTGACTCGACGGCGTCGGCCTCTTCGTTGATCCAGGTCATGACCTCAGCCCCCAGTCGCAGATGGGAGCCCACGGTCCCCCCGGCCTGTAACGTTACGGTAGGTTGATAGAACAGATCGCTGTAGCCGCCTCCCGCGACGAAATCATTGGATTCTCCACCGGCGCCGAGTCCCAATCCGAACCAGAAGCCACGGCGGCCGCCATCGCTGACTTCCACCAAACCAGGGGGGGTGTGCTGCGCGGAAGCAACGGCGAGGGGTACCAGGGAACAGGCGAGTGTCAGAATTAAGGACGGGAGTGTCACACGGAGTGAGCGTGGCAACCTAGCCATATGGGTCCTCGCCTGCCATAAGTTTGAGCTTCACCTCACGTCACCCCTATGCCGCAAGGGCCGGACCATAGATGTCGCGCTCCCGACTGATCCTCATCGCGGGTTTTCTCCTCGCTACCGTCGTATGTATCCGGTTGGGAATCTGGCAATTGGATCGACTGCAGGACCGACGATCGCGTAACACCAGTGCTCTAGCGGCCCGGTCCGCGCCGGTGGTGCTGCTCGACGGACGCAGCCGGAATACCAATCTGGCGAACCGCCGTGTGAAGGTGACGGGGAAATACGATCATGCACATGATATCGTGCTACGCGGCCGGCAATACCGGGGCGTGCCCGGCGTGGAGATAGTATCACCACTCCTGACCGATGGCGGGCACCTGGCAGTCTTGGTCAACCGCGGCTTTGTACCGTCTCCCGATGCCTTGACGGTGAGCCCCGACTCACTGAGGGAGCCGGAAACGACGTTGGTGGAGGGAATTGCGCTTCCCATCGATTCCGGCGGAGGAGCGCCGTTGCAGCGGGCAAAGCTCACCACCTGGTCCAGACTCGACCGAGAGGCGCTGCGGGATAGCCTGCCGTACCCATTGTATCCGGTCTACATCCGACAATCGCCCGACAGCGGCTTGCCCCGATTCCCCCGCCGGCTCGATCCTCCTCCGCTCGATGACGGGCCGCACCTGAGCTACGCGATCCAGTGGTTTGCCTTTGCCGCCATCGCGCTGGTTTTTGCGGGTATCATGGCACGACAGTAGTCCTCAGTTACCGCCCGCTCACGCTGTCTTTTCCATCCAGCTCTTCGATGCTTTTGGTTGAAGGCTGCCGGGTCTTACGCAGTCGGGCCGCCGTGACTTCGGCGGTCCTGAAGGCGCGAAGCACGTTCCCGCCGGCGAGCTTCTTGAGCTCCTCGTCTTTCCATCCCCGCTGGATCAGCTCGGCGAACAGCTGAGGAAACTTGGAGACGTCCTCCAGATCCTCGGGGACAGTGTCGATGCCATCGAAGTCACTGCCGATCCCCACATGATCCACTCCGGCAACCTGACGGACATGTTCGATGTGGTCCGCCACCTGTTCGAGCGTAGCTCGAGGCTGGGGGTGAGCGGCACGCCACTCATCGGCTTGCTTGCGACGCGCTGCGGTATCGCTCACCGTCGCCTTGAGCCGCTCTACTATCTGGTGGTGTTCCGCATCCCAGGCGGCTGCTTCGGGCGACACGAAGGCGGGCACAAAGGTAACCATGACCACTCCTCCGTTTCGCGGCAGCCTTGCAAGAATGGAGTCCGGGACGTTCCGGGGGTGATTGGTGAGTGCCCGGGCCGAGGAATGGGAGAAGATGACCGGCGATTCGCTCACCTCGAGTGCATCGCTCATGGTGGCGGGCGAGACGTGCGAGAGGTCCACCAGCATTCCCAAACGGTTCATCTCTCGCACGACCTCGTTACCGAATGGGGTGAGCCCACCGTGGCGGGCGGTGTCCATTGCCGCGTCCGCCCAGTCCAGGGTCACGTTGTGGGTCAGGGTGAGGTACCGGGCACCGAGCTCGTAGTACGACCGGAGAGCGCCGAGCGAGTTTTCGATAACGTGCCCGCCTTCCATCCCCAGTAACGAGCCGATTCGCTTGCGCCTGAAGTTGCGCTCGATGTCGCCGGCCGTGAGGGCAAGCGCCAGGCGGTCCGGGTAGCGCGCGATCATTCGGCGAGCGATGTCGAACTGTTCCAACTGAACCCGAGCGTAGCCGCTGTCCCTGAAATCCCCGGGTACGTAAATGGACCAGAACTGGGCTCCCACCTTCCCCTCGGCGAGCCGCGCCAGGTCGGTGTGCTTGGGCGAGGGAGCCCGAAGATCGTAGGCCGCTACATCGCGGGGGCCGGTCTTGGACTCGCGGATCTCCCAGGGCAGGTCGTTGTGGCCGTCGATCAGGGGCGCGGACTCGAGCAGCTCCCGCGCGTGCTCGAGCGCACGATCCGGAGACTGGGCGGCAGCCGGAGAAGCCATGAACGTGAGTAGTAGAAGGCCGGGGAGGCGAAGGGGACGTTGGCTCATTACGCTCTTCCTATCTGCACCAGCTCGGGACGGACCACGAACTCCGGGCAAATCGTGCGGTCGTACTCATACGGCCCACCGGTTTCCGCATCGATCCAGGGGAAGCCGCGACACACGGCAGGATAATACGGCTCAGCGTGGATAGTGCAGACGTTCTCCCGAAACAGGACGCAACGACCTCCTCGGACGCGGGTGCGCCATTCCCCCCACCGGGTGCGATAGATCAGCGCGGGGCCATGCGCCTCCGCGATGGCAGCGGCTTCCTCGTCACTCAGGGTGACGCCGTGCGCACAGCAGGAAGATCGGTGGGGACACGGAAAACAGGGCAGCGACGGGAAATCGCGCATGCGCAAAAACTAGTTGAAGGGAGCGAGGGTCACCACAATGGTCACGATCTCGTGTGCGGCAGCATGAAAGGGAACGCTGCGGCCGCCCTCACCCAACCTGATCTCATGCAGGGTTTGCTCATCGGCTCGGGCACGCTGGGCCACGTTCACTCGAGCCGACAGATGCCACGTCCCAGCGGTGGGCCGGGACAAGGCGTTGTAGCAGCGCAGTACCATGGCATGACCCTGTTCCGCTGGCTTGATGCCGGAGAAAACCACTCCCTCACCTTCCAGCCGTACGTCGAGGGAGCGGAGTGCCAACGGGGAAGCCTGTCGCAACCACACCGGTCGGATGGGAAGAAAGAGATCCTCCCATAGCTCGGGGAGCATGGTTCCGCTCTCGAGCTGAGCGCGGGTGAGCGGCGCTATGGCCAGCTGAAGCTGATCTGGGCCGAGGCACTGCGCCCCCGGCGTGGCCACCGGCCATCCCGCGTGCCCGGGACGGAACGGCAGGTCGGCTCGGGAAAGCTGGCCCACCGAGCGCAGCAGCGTCATCAGCAAATCGCCTCGCGTGTCAAGCTCATACTCGAAGAAGCCGGGAGCCAGCACGGCCAGCCCCCGGCTCTTCGAGGCGTGCGCCACATACCGTTGCGCCGGGGCGGTGGCGACCGGCCTCTCCCGAGGATACACACCGGCATCGGAGCTCGTCGGCTGGCGGGCCGCCTCACCGAACTGCCATCCGGCGAATGCGCTTCCGCCGGCCACGCCAGTCGGCACTCGAGCCCTGAGCCGATGATTCAAAGCACGATTGTCCAGGATGAGCGAGCAGCGGACTGCGGCACTTCCCGAGTAAAGGGACACAATCAGGCGAAAGCCGACTCGACCCACCCCGGAGCCGCAGGGCTGACGACCCGCGGGAAGTGATCCCTCCACCTCCAGGGCCGCAACCAGAGGGCCGTGGGCCAGAGGCCGCACTTTAACCGGATCTTGATTCCGCCAGACCTTATCTCGCTGAGGCGGAGAATAGGTGTAGGTATCGCCGGCATCACCACTGGATTCGAGTGCGAGGAGATCACCGTAACGCTGGCGGGTCAATCGGTCGGTCAGCTCGAGCGCGCCGGCTTGACCGATTCGCACTTCGATTTGCTGGTTCCTCAGGGTCCGCCCCTGGAGCGTGGCCTCGCCGACCGCAGGTCGCGCACCTCGGCCCACCCGGAGGGTGGTGAGGCCCATGCCGCTCATCTCGGAAGCAGGGATGGCAATGCGGGTCCAATCCACTTCATCCTGGTCGGGATAGTGATGCGGCGCGTCCAGTCGCTCGTACCCGCTCCATCCTCCGAGCGATTGGGTGGGGAGGGTCTCCGCGTCACCCAGCAGGTGAAAAGGCCGCTGGCCGGGGCCGATCCGGGGGACCCGGTCACCTGGCGGCCCGACCAGCACATCTCGCCTGAACCAGGAGAGGTCCGCGACGACCACACCGCTCCTGCGCCGTGGCACCGGATTCCAGAGTATCAGCTGCGGCTCGCCGATATCAGGATTGGCACGAACCCGGTCCGGGTCGTTGCTGATCAGCTGATTTAGGCTGACTCGCGCAATCTCCCGGGCGACGTTCCGCGCGTCATCCAGACGGACTTCGACTCTGCGCGCCACTGCATCGCTGGTACATCCCGCGATGGAATCGTGAAACTCACTCTGGAGCAGGAGGCGCCACGCATGGCCCAGCATGGGCCGGTGGTCAGAACCGGTAGCGACCAGCGTCAGCGCCGCGAGAGGATCGGCCAGGCTGGTGAGTGAAAGCTCCGCGCTTGCGTGGCGACGCTTCAGGGGGGCGCGGGTTGCGTGAACTCCCTGAAGCGTCCAGGTGTACCCGTACGACCAGCGGAGCTCGCCGCTCAGTAGCGGTGCCGCGGCCGCCTCGGCAGCTGCCTCGGTGAAGAAATCGTGCAGCCGCGAGATCCGGAATTCGCTGGCGGGCTCCAGTTCGGCCAGAAGAGCGCGGAGCCGAACCACGGCCGGATGAGCGGCATGGTGATCCGCGCCGATAAAGACGGCAACCTGGCGGGTAGCCGTTCGCTCAACCAAACTCGATCGTACCTGGGCCCAAACCCGCGGAAGACGCTCGCGATCCGCCATTAACGCAGCGCCTACTTCATACCCGTCAGGCGGCAGATGATAGAGCAGGATTTCACGCCCGTCAGGACCACGCCAGCGATATAGATCTTGGTGTTGGCCAGCTTCTCCGCCCAGGCCCCGCCAGACTACCCCGAAGCGGATCCCGAATTCACCGGCAAGCTGGGGCCATGCTGCGGGGTGGCCGAACGCGTCGGGGGAATAGAGTACATCGGTCCGTCCGCCCAGGCGAGCAGCGTCAGCCTGGCCAATGAGAAGGTTGCGAATCAACGACTCGCCCGAAGGGATCAACTCATCGGACAGGACGTACCAGGGTCCCACTTGTAAACGGCCGGCACGCACCAGCTCGGCAACCTTGGCCTCATGATCTGGACGAACCTGCAGGTAATCCTCCAGCAGTACCGTCTGGCCATCGAGCAGGAACGTGGAGTCTGTATCGGAGCTGAGCCGAAGGAGGAGATCATCCAGCGCCGAAACCAGGCGCGGCAGGAAGGTGGAGTGCGGGAGGTACCATTCCCGGTCCCAGTGGGTATGCGGGATCAGATGGAAGGTGTACCCGGACATGGCCGGGAAAACTAACCCGCCTCAGCTGTAGTCGGTGAAAGGCTCGGTCTCGAAGCGGGTTCCCTTCGCGCGGTCCTCGAAGACGTGAGTAATGCGAACCGCCGACCCGAGTGGTTCGACCCGGCTCTCGATCAGTTTCAGGTTGGGATTGTCGGACAGTCCGAGCGCGTTAAGCCGTTCCGCCTCGGCCCGGGCGACATCGCCAGGCGTGGGCCGACTCGCGGGATAAGCATCTTCGTGATGGCGGATCAGAGCCTGCCAGTGGTCATCACCCGCCCGCTCGATCGATTCACGAATCTGTTCCCGGGTAAATGCCATTGCGCTCTACCTGCTCCTGACCACGCTCGATGAGACAGACCGCGGACAGGATAAGGAAACCGCCGGCCAACGGCGCGAAACGAATGTTGCCGAAGTAGTACCCTAGGAGCACGAAGATCGCCACCATTCCGAGACAGAACCACCCGGCCAGGCGGCGCAGCTTTTCGCCGATACCCATGGACTCGTCTCCCCGAAGGTGAACGGCTGAATCATGTGGAAAAACCTGTGACTTGGCTGTACTTCAGGTCACTGCGAGAGCGTGAGCCGAGGAGAGGAGAACCTCAGTGGTTGGGCCGGAAGGCCCATACGGCCAGACGAAGGGCGATGAGACCGAGGGCTGCATAGCCCAGCGACTCCCACCGCAACTGCGACGCCCAGGCCATCAGGTCCTGCGGAACGAGGCTGGAAGCGTTATGCGCCAGAATGAGCGCGTATTCGACCATGAGTCATCACAAGTGAAAGATCCTGCAGTGGTGCGGGCGGCAGTCGTTCACTTGAGGGTACTCCGCGGTTCAGAGTGCGTCAATGCTGGCCCGACTTCGATTCAGCACGACTGACCCGGATCAGACGACTGGTAGCCCGGAACCGCTCCATGTTCACCAGCCGATCGATTGAACTGCGTGGTACCGACATGTGCCCGTCCGGGGTCATGGTCAGCTCGATCACATCCGCGCCCTTACCAAACCAGCGGGCACTCGGCTCCACATCCGAGGGGTAGACGAAACCGGGCAGCGCTGCCGCCGCGATAGCCGCCTGTGATCCGATGCCGGACTCCGGCATGGTGCCGGCCCACAGCTCGGCCCCGAACTCATAGGCGAGCTGGTAAAGGCGACAGACCTCGGTGAGCCCGCCCACCCGATGCACCTTGATGTTCCAGACCCGGGGCCCTGCAAGGTCGGCGATTTGCTGGGCAGCGCGAGCATCGTGGAGCGTCTCATCCAGGCAGATCGGGGTGCGCAGCTCGCGAGCCAGTCGTGCATGACCCACCAACTCATCGGGCGCCAGTGGCTGTTCGATGTAGAGCAGACCAGCCTGGTCCAGCGAGCGTAGGTTGGCCTCGTGCTCGGGCCACTCATAGGCCCCGTTGGCATCCACGGTCAGCGGGATCCCGGATGCTGCCATTGCCTGCTTGACGGCGGCCACCGGAACCGAGTCCCAGCCGGGTGCAACCTTGATTTTGACCCGGCGGTAGCCGCGGGCTAATGCCTCGCTCACCCATCGCCGCAAGGTGTCGAGCGAACGATCCTGCGGGATTCCCAAAGCCACTCCGCATGCAATGCTTCGGGCAGGCTCCACGCGCAGTCGTTCGGCCAGAAGTCCTGCCAGCCCGGTACCCTGACGCGCGGCCTCGAGATCCCAGAGCGCGGTATCCAGAGCCGCGCGGGCAAAACGATTGCCCCGGACCCCTTGGCTCAGGACGTCTTCCGCCGCTCGAGCCGAATCGATCCCCGCGCTCATGAGGCGGGGAATCAACACCTGCTCCAGCAGGTATCGCGCGCCGGCGAGTGTCTCTTCGGAGTAGAAGGGCAGCTCGAAAGGAGGCGATTCTCCATAGCCCCGATGGCCCTCATCGTCGTGCAGCACGACCACGAGCGAACGCCGGTGCGTCATGGTACCGCCCGAGATGATGAACGGCTCGACCAGCGGCAGGGTCAGCTCATAGAGCTCGATCCGCTCGATCACGAAGCAGACTCTTCGTGTTCTTCGTGCCTTTGTGGTAGCACATCAGCAGATCCCGGCAGATCCAGGAACCGGAGTTCCCCGCCCATGCGCTCCAGATCGCCACTCGCTTCCAGATCGAGCATCCCCGCAATGAGACCATCCTTCGGATCGAACACCAGGGCATGGAGGGCCCGCTGAGGACGGGACCCCTGCGTGGCCGGATACTCTGAAAGCGGAAGCTGAAAAAAGGTGTGAAGCTGAACGCTTTCGCAGCCCAGGCGCGCGTAGTCGACGATGTGCCGGCCAGAGCAGATGTTGCCGGTACCGCTCAGGGGTGGAAGTTGCAGGTTCGCCTGTCGGGCGGCCTCCAGCACTCTGAGGTTTCGGTCGCTCAGGTCATGCCCGCCGTAGGCGACTCCAGCCGCTGGGTCCCACAGGCGGTTGAACACCACGAGCGTGTCCGCACCCACTGAGGCTCGGAGCATCTGTAGCTGAAATGCGTCATCAAAGCGCGCGTTCATCAGCTTGAGCGCGAGCCGTACCCGGTGGTGTGACGCTCCCCGGACCTGTTCTGGGACTTCTCGCAGCCACCGGAGGATCTGGTCCCGCTCCTCTGCCAGGCTGTCTCCGGCCAGGGTGGGTGAGAAGTCCTTTTCGGTGGGGAGTGGATCACTGCCCCAGGCTTCGGCCAGCCTCTCCGTAGTGTATTGGTATTCGGGCTTCCGGAACGCCTCGCCTAATCGCGGGAGGTGGTACTTGATCGATGGTACGGCGACCAGCTCGCCCGAGCGGGTCAGGTCGGCGGCCGCACGAACCAGCGCCAGGTACTCGTCAAAGGGACGGTCCCAGCCCCGCCCTTTCCAGGTAACGGTCCACCCTTCCCGACCAGAGGCAGCACGACGACGATCTACCCGCATGCGGGTCTCGTGAATGGCCCAAGCGCCCATGGCACGCCCGCCGGCAGCATCCTCGGCGATGGCTGTCTTGAGCACCACAAATGCCACTCCCGCCGCGCGGTCGGTCTCCAGCTGCTCCAGGTTCAGCGAGAGCTGGCCGGACCCTTTACCGATGGGATGAGGGATAACGTGGCCGAGATACCGGGCGGTGAGATCGACGCGGTAGGCCTCTCGCACATAGTCGGCGAAGTCGTGCGGCAGCTCGCGCCCGAAGCGCTCGAAGTCACGCGCGAGCTGCTCGCGCATCTCGCACCAGACGCTCTACCGCGTCGCGCTCTTCTGCCGGGAGTGGCGGTCCCCACGGGTCATCGCAGGCGTCGCGCGGAATAGCGCCCTCGGCTGCCGCCGCCCACAGCATCCGACGGATATATCCCTCCATCGGCTCGATGAACGTGACCTGCGCAAAGCGGTCACAAGCTTCAGACAGAGCCACGAAGCGAGCCCAGTCCTCAGCCAGGCAGGCGCGCACCAGATCGGCCTGCAGGTCCGGCAGTGCAGCGCCCATGCCGATCAGCGCTCCTCGGGCTCCCAGCAAGAGAGAGTAGCCCAGGAAGCGATCCTCTCCGGTGATAAGCAGCTTCGATGGATGGTCCCGGAGCACGGCGGCTATCCGCTGAAAGGTCATTACCGAGTCGAGGGTGGCTACCTTGATCCCGATGACTTCAGGTAGCTCGAGGATACCGTGCAGCGTTTCATCCTTGTACGCGACGCCCCCCGCTGCCTGGTAGAGATAGAAAGCAATCACGGGAAGCTCCCGGCCCAGCCGTCGATGGTACCCGATCGGATCCTGGGCTTGCGGGAATGCGAGCAGCGCGTCGGCCTTGGCGCGTCGGGCTTCGATGGCCATCGTGATGTCGCGGGCTCCTGCGACCACCACACGATCCGCAAACGCTTCCCGCCACGTCTCCAGAACTTCCCGC
>JAICPP010000110.1 GCA_025929805.1 Gemmatimonadales bacterium
CGGGATGTGCCTGTGGTGGTGCAGCCGGGCAATGGTGACCTGGTGCGACGCTTTCGACAGGTGCACGAGCTTGCGTGGGGGGATCACATCGAGCTCGCCGGCGTCAGGATTGAATCCACTCAGGCCCGCCACTGGGGAGCCCGCATGGTCACCGATCAGCATCGAGGCTATGGCGGGTATCTGATCCAGAGAGACGGACATACTGTCCTGTTTGCCGGCGATACCGCTTATACCGATGTGCTCACCCCGCTGGGCCGGCGCACGCCGATCGACTTGGCCATTCTGCCGATCGGTGCCTATGACCCCTGGATCAACAACCACGCTTCGCCCGAACAGGCCTGGACCATGTTCCAGAGACTGGGCGCCCGGTATGTGCTGCCAGTGCACCATTCGACATTCCGGCTGAGCCGTGAGCCGGTGGACGAGCCGATCCAGCGGTTCCTCGATGCGGCGGGCTCCGAGCACTGGCGTGTGGTTGCCAGGGAGGTGGGGACAACCTGGACGCTGAGGACCTGACCGACCTGCCAGTGAGTGTTGCTGGCCTCCCGCGACAGTGCACCACAGCTTGGCGAAATCGGTGCTGGAGATCCCCCCGATACAACCCCCGAGGCTCCAGCAACCCTGGCCCTCCTCTTGCACCTCCGTGGCGGACTCGAATCTCATCCATCCGGCTTCGCGGCACCGGTTCCTCACTCGCCCGGTGCGCTCAATCCGAGGGTTCCATGCGGGCTATTCGGTTGCTCCCAGTCGCCACCGTCGTGTTGGCCTCGACGGCTGTGGGTCAGGCGCCGCGCATCTCTCCCGACGGCGATCCGTCCGTTCGAAACGACACTCTTTACCAACTCGCGGTCGACCCCGCGGCTTATCCGGATGAAGCGGTCGTGTTCCTGCTCGATGACGGCGTTGTTCGCTATGAGGCGGACGGCACCGGGTCCAAGACCTATCGGCAGGTGGCGCAAATCCTGTCTCCCGATGCGGTGGAGGATTACGCCGAGCATGAGTTTTCCTATGCCCCTGGACATCAGCGTCTTACGGTAAACTGGATCCGGGTCGTGCGGCCGGACGGCACGGTCGTAAGCGACTCGCCCAGCCATATCCAGGATGCCGATGTGCCCGCGGTTCTGAGCGATCCGGTGTACAGTGACACAAAGATCCGCCGCTACTCGCTCAGTGGAGTAGCGCCCGGTACCATCGTGGACTGGAGCTATACGCTGGAAGAGCTGAAGCCCTTCCTACCGGGAGACTTCTGGACCAGCTGGAGCGTACATACCGGACACCTCACCCGACGGTCACGCTATCTCGTCGACCTTCCCGCGACACTCCGACCACACCTGGTGGAGCGAAATCTCGATTTCCGGCGCCGGGAAACCGCCTTCCAGGGACGTCGGACCTATCTCTGGGCCAGGCATGACGTGCCGCGGCTGAATGCCGAGGATTTCATGGCAGACTCGAACGGTGTCGTCATGAGCATCGAGCTAGGAGCGCCGATCGAGTGGGAGACAATCGGAACCTGGTATGCCGGCCTGGCACGTGACCGCTACACTCTGGACCCAACGGTGCGGGGGAAGCTGCGGAGCCTGCTAGCCTCCGCCAGGACAGTGGATGACACGCTGCGGTCCGTCCAACGCTGGGTTGCGCAGGATATCCGCTATGTGTCCATTGCCCTGGGCCTGGGCGGCTACCAGCCCCGCATGCCGGCCGAGGTAGTCGCCTCGGGCTACGGCGATTGCAAGGACAAGGCGACTCTGTTCGTGGCGGCACTTCGAGCGCTGGGCTATCGCGCTTACCCGGTGCTGCTCAACAGTGGCGGTCGAGTGGACCCGGCGTTGCCCTCGGTGGCGCAGTTCAATCACGCCATTGCCGTCGTGGAACGGCCTGAGGGACGGGTGTACGTCGATCTGACGGCCGATCTTGTCCCGTACGGCGAGCTGCCGGAGCCCACCCAGGGACAGTTTGCCCTCATCGTATATCCGGACGGCACATCCGAGCAGGTCACCTTACCTGAAGCGCCGCCGCACGCCAACCTGAATGAGACCCGGATTACCGGAACGCTGTCGACCGATGGTTACCTATCCGCTACGTACGAGGAGCGGGGCCTCGGCAGCAGCCAGTACAGCCTCCGGAACCTCTTTCTTGGGCCGATCGACTCGACTACTCGCGCGGCATTCGCGCGCAGTATTGCCACCCGGATATATCCTGGCGCCGAGGCCGATAGCCTGCAGATCTTCGACGGGCGGGATCTCACCGCCGACCCGCGGGTGGTGCTTCGCATTGTGCGCGGGTTTGCGGGCCGCGCTACTGGAAATGGTCGCACCGTTATTCTGAGTCTTCCCCTCCCGAGCATGCGGGGGATGGCGGATGCGGCAGCGGCCCTGGAGGCTAACGGTCCTCGCCTCTTTCCGCTGGATGCGTCCAAGATCATCGGTCCCACTGCTACCATCACCGAGATTACGCTCTCGCTACCCTCTGGCTGGCGAGTGCAGCTTCCACCCGATGTAGAGGTGACCGGCAAATGGGGGACTTACACCGCACAGTACCGGCAGGAGCAGACCACATTGCGCGTGTTCCGCCGGCTGGAGGGAGCACGCGGCATCTATCCTCCGGGCGAGCTCCCCGATCTCTGCCGATGGCTCCGAGCCGTTGCGCAGGACGACGTTTCCTATCTCGTCATCGAGCCGGGCTCGACTCCCTGAAGCTCAGGAAGCCTGGTAGTACGCAAAGCCCTCCAGCGAAACCGTCCGTGAATCAGAGCGACGATCTGTCCGCACACAATAACGGGTGGGGTAGTACCCGGAGCGGCGGAATGCTTGCGGCTGTCGGATTTGAAAGCACGAGTCGGCGCTTCGGCTCAGGAACTCATGCGTGATCATAGGCTCCCAGAAGATAAGCTCTCCGTCGAAGGCCCCGTAGATGAACGTGCGGATGAACGGCGTCCGCGGGTCGACCAGCTCGGGCGAGCGCGAATCCAACAGGTGATTGCCCATCCGCGGCACGACGATGCCCGCGTCCATATGTCCCTCGGGTAAATACCGGGAAGGGAGCGGGCGGACCCCACGTTCGAAATCCCCGCAATCAACGAACTCACCGCACCGGCCCGGGGCGATTGCCTCCACCCGCTCTCGGTCCCAGGCATAAAAGTGAAAGTCAAAGTGCGGCCGGGCGTACACCGGTGGAGGCGGCTCCTTTCCCGGCGGGGAGGGCGGAGGATGGTGGCCTTCGGCATTCCAGTTGACCGAGATCCATTTGAACGGCAGGCCGGCGCGAGCTACGACGTAGGCGGGGAGCTCCAGCACCCGTTCCTCATCGCCGACGCATTCGTTGGGCGCCAGGCTGGCATTCCCGTCGAGATCGAAGCAGCGGCTATGCCGGTTCTTGTGCTGGGGAAGCTGTTCCAGCGCTCCCTTGGTGAGGGTGACTCCCACCGCAGTCGGCGCCCCTCCGGGAGTCAAAGTGACATAGCTCTGCAGCTCTCCCGCGCCGATCGCGGCCCTTCCTCCGAGATAGGTCCGGGACCCTTCGGGGATCCCCGAGGTCAGCAGGGTCACCAGGCCCACACCTAGGGCGGCGGGACCCACGAGGGAGAGTGTGCTCGCGACCGGCATCCTGAATCTCCTTGTTGAGAGGTTAGTCGTTGAAACGAGATATGCGGCTAAGAAATCAGGGAAACGGCCTGATGCCGGCCCTGACCTCATCCAGCAAGCTGCACAGCTCCCGCACCCGGGGCACGTTCAATCCGGCCATGACCGAATGAATGTACCGATCCGCTGGCTCATCGAGCCGCGCCAGCAGCGCCAGACCCGAGTCGCTGATGCGCACCAGCACCACTCGACGATCGCTGGGATCCTGCTCACGGCTGACCAGTCCCTGTTTGCTCAGGCGGTCGACCAGCCTGGTGACGTCTGGATCCCGATAGATCATTCGATCGGCAATCTCGCTGCTCTTGATGGCCTGGGGCAGCGCCCCCCGGAGAATCCGCAGGATGTTGTACTGGCTGATCGAAATGCCCTCGGTACGCTTGAGATAGCTCATCCAGCTCTCCTCGATGGCCCGGCTGGTTCGCATGAGACCGAGGACCGCCTGCTCGTGGGGCGACCGGATGGGCCGAGTCTGCTTGAGCTCCTGCTCGATCGTCTTGGGCATGGGCCAGACAATATCTGTTGTGAGGACTATTGTCAAGAGGCTATTTTGACCTTCAGTATAAAGCCCCCGGGGAACCGGGGGCTGGATGGTGGCTCAGGTTATTCGACGGTGACCGACTTGGCCAGATTCCTGGGTTGATCGACGTTGCACCCCCGGCTGACGGCTACATAGTACGACAGCAGCTGGAGCGGGATGCTGGTGAGGATCGGAGTCAGGAGATCCAGAGTCACCGGGATGGTGAAGGTCGCGTCAGCCAGCCGCTGGATCTCGGTGTCGCCCTCATTGATCAGAGCAATCACCTTCCCACCCCGTGCCTTCACCTCTTCGATGTTGGAAACGATCTTGGAGTGAACCGCGTCCCTGGGCGCGATGAAGACCACTGGCATGTTCTCGTCAATCAAGGCGATTGGCCCGTGCTTCATTTCCGCGGCGGGGTAGCCCTCAGCGTGGATGTAGGAGATCTCCTTCAGCTTCAGGGCGCCTTCGAGGGCCACTGGAAAGTTGACCCCGCGCCCCAGATACAAGGCATTCTTGGTGGTCTTGAGGAATCGATCCGCCAGCCGCTCGATCTCGCTGCTCCGCTCCAGTATCTGCGAGACCTGCTCCGGCAGTGCCCGCAGCGCCTGAATGAACTGCCGGCCCTGAAGAATGCTCAGGTTTCGGAGCCGAGCGATGCGGAGCGTGATCAGCGCCAGCGCCGCCACCTGGCTGGTAAAAGCCTTGGTGCTGGCCACCCCGATCTCCGGTCCGGCGTGGAGGTAGATGCCGCCGTCCACTTCGCGCGCGATGGTGGAGCCGACCACGTTCACCAGACCGACGGTTCGTCCCCCCCGACGCTTGGCCTCCCGAATGGCGGCGAGGGTATCGGCGGTCTCGCCCGACTGGGAGATGCCGATCACCAGGGTCTTGGGGTCGACCACGGGATTCCGGTAACGGAACTCCGAGGCGTATTCGACCTCGACCGGGATCCGCGCCATCTCTTCCAGCATGTACTCGCCAATGATTCCCGAGTGCCAGGAAGTACCACACGCGGTGATGATGACCCGCTCGAACTGCTTGAGATCCTCATCAGTCAGGTTGATGCCGGTGACGCGCGCAGTCCCTTCGTCCTCCAGGAGATGGCCTCGGAGCGTATTGCACAGGCTCTCGGGCTGCTCACAGATCTCCTTGAGCATGAAGTGGGCGTAGCCGCCCCGTTCCACCGTTGCGAGATCCCAATCGATTTGATTGACCGGCTTGCTGATGCGGGCGGTCTCCAGGTTGCGCACCCGATAGCCCTCGCGGGTGAGCACCACCATCTCGCCGTCATCCAGGTACACTACGGCGCGGGTGTGCTGGAGCAGCGGAGAGGCGTCCGAGGCGACAAACCACTCGTTCTGGCCGACGCCGACGAGCAGGGGAGAACCGTTCCTGGCGGCGACGATCACACCGGGCTCGTCCGCGGAGATGAAGGCCAGGCCGTAGGCACCTTCCACATCCCTGAGGGCGTTGGCGACCGCGTCCTCCAGGTTGCCCTGATAGAACTCACCCACCAGATGGGCCAGGACTTCGGTATCAGTATCCGACTTGAAGGTATGGCCGCGCTGTTCCAGCGCTTTCCTGATGGACGCAGAGTTCTCGATGATGCCGTTATGGATGACTGCAATCCGGCCCGACTGATCGGTGTGGGGATGCGCGTTGGTCGTCGTTGGGGCGCCATGGGTGGCCCAGCGCGTGTGGCCGATCCCGATCGTGCCCTGCGGCATGTTGTCGCCGAGCTCGCTCTCCAAAGCTGATAACTTGCCGGCGGCCTTCATGATCTTCAGCCCACGGCCGTTCACCACGGCAATTCCCGCGGAGTCGTAGCCCCGATACTCCAGACGCCGGAGGCCCTCCAGGAGCAACCCGGCGGCCTGCCGCGGTCCGATGTAGCCAACAATACCGCACATCGTCGTGAACCTCAGTCCAAAAGTTCTCGGCCTGCCGCTACGAGCGCTTCGGCATCCGTTTTGGTGGGGGCCTCGGCGATCAGACGGACGATCGGCTCGGTTCCCGATGGTCTTACATGGAGCCAGCGGTCCGGCCATGCCAGCCGAAGCCCATCGCGTTCGTCGGCGGCAGCATCGGAAAAACGGCGGCGGAGCCTGGCGTAGAGCTGGGGCAGGTCAGAACCGCGAGGTGCTTTCGCCTTCACGATGGTGTACCGGGGAGACTCGGCGACGAGCCGGGAAAGCGTTACCCCAGTCTTGGCAAGAAGATGCAAGATCAAGGCCACCCCCAGGGGTGCATCCCTGCCAATGTGGAGCGCTGGAAACATTACCCCTCCGTTTCCCTCGCCGCCAATGAGGGCACCTTCATCGCGAATGGTACGAGCCACATTCGCCTCTCCCACGGGAGCCCGGATGAAGCGAGCCCCGCCCGCGCGCGCCGCATCCTCAACCACCAGACTGGTCGACAAATTCACGACCACCGTGGGGACTGTCCCTCCGTTGCTGCGTCCGTCCAACACGGCACGCACAGCGAAAGCCAGCGTATAATCCTCTCCGATGGGGGTGCCGGTCTCGTCGACCAGAGCCAGCCGGTCGACATCAGGGTCCACGGCAAGCCCGATATCAGCCTTGGTGTTGCGCACCAGCGCGGCGACCTCACCGAGATTTTCGGGTACCGGCTCGGGCGGGCGAGGGAAAAGCCCATCCATCTCGAGGTTAATTCCGTGGACGCGGCAGGCGAGGCGTTCCAGCAGCGGGGGTATGGCGGCGCCTCCGGCGCCCCGGACACAGTCCAGTGCCACGGTGAACCGCCGCTTTCGAATAGCGGACAGGTCGATCATCGGGAGTGCCAGAATGGCGTCCAGGTGCCGCTCGATCGCGGTGCTGTCTTTCTCGATGGTGCCCAAGTCGCTCCATCCGGCTCGGGGAGGCCCCGCTTCCGCCAGGGCCCGAACCGCGCTGCCTGCCTCGTGGTCCAGGAAGATTCCGTCCGGTCCTACGAATTTGAGCGCATTCCATTCGATGGGATTGTGACTGGCGGTCAGGATCAGTCCCGCAGCGGCGTGATGGTGCTCCACCGCGAGCTGCACGGTGGGCGTGGGAACTATCCCCAGATCGATGACATCGACGCCGACCGACATGAGACCAGCGGCGGCTGAACACGCGAACATCCGACCGCTGGTGCGCGCGTCCCGGCCAAGTACGACGACCGGACGGTCGGATAGGCGGTCGCTCGGGGCGGAGCGGGCCCAGGCGCCCAGAGCCCCAGCGTATCGGGCCACCAGCTCCGGCGTGAGGTCGGTACCCACATGGCCCCGGATGCCCGAGACGCTGATCATCAGGGTGTCGGACATGATCGCGCTTTCTCAGGTGATCGGGAGCGTGGCGCCGTTGCCGTGGGCCTTGAGGAACGCCTCGACCACTTCGGGATCGAAGTGCACCCCGGCACATCTCCGCAGCTCGTCGATAGCCTGCGGAATGGGCAGCTGAGGACGGTAGGCGCGGTTGGTCGTCATCGCATCGAAGGCGTCCACTACGGCCACCAGTCTAGCCTCGAGTGGAATCTGATGGCCGCGAATTCCGTCGGGGAACCCGCTGCCGTCCACCCGCTCGTGGTGCGAACGCACGATGCGGAGGACCACGGGCGACTGGGACAGGAAAGGTGCCAGAATCTTCTCGCCCAGCGTCGAGTGCTCCTTGATATGAACGAACTCCTCGGGCGTGAGTGGGGCAGGCTTGTTCAGGATCGCTTCCCGGGTGCCGATCTTGCCGATGTCATGCAGTTCGCCACCCAGCCGGATTTGCTCCAGCGCGTCGTCGGTGAAGCCCAGCTGCACCGCGGTTTTCAGGGCATACCGACTCACCCGGCTGGAGTGGCCGCTGGTGTAGGCATCCTTGGCCTCCAGTGCATGCACTAACATCTGCACCCCGTTGATCAGCGAAGCCCGGTTCTTCCGATCCAGGTCGCGCACCCGCAGCTCGAGACTCTGCTGATAGAAGCGGTTTTCCAGTACCAGCCGGCGCTTCTCCAGTGCCTTGTGCAGCCGGGCTCGCACTTCCTCGATCATCACCGGCTTGGAGATGTAGTCGAGTGCTCCCAGCTTCAGGCACTCCACTGCTGTATTCACCTCCGCCATCCCGGTGAGCATGATGATCGCCATGTCCGGGTAGCGCTGAAGGGCCTCACGCAGGAAAGTGACCCCGTCCATCTCCGGCATGTAAATGTCCGAGATGCAGACCGGCACCTCGCCGATTCGTTTGAGGACCGACAAAGCGTCGGCGCCGGAGGAGGCCTCCATGGGTGACAGTCCCTGAGTTGCGATGACGCGGGTAAGTACCTGACGCACCTGGGCATCGTCATCCACAATGAGGCATCTCGCCGCCGCTCCGTCCTCGAGGATGGCAGACACGGTGCGAAACTAAACCAGGCTATTGGCGATTGGCTATTGGCCACCGGGGATTGAGCGAGACCGGTGAGCGGGAAACAGGAGAGCGGCCGGTTCACTGTCTACCGTTTACCGTTCACGTTATAGTCCATACCATGACCCGGATACTACCCCAAGACCACGAGCACGGTTTTGCCACCCGATCGGTTCACGCTGGGCAAGTGGTGGAGCCGCTGGCCGGCGCGGTCATGACCCCGATCTATCAGACATCGACGTATGTCCAGGAGGGGCTCGGCAAGCACCGGGGTTATGAATACGCCCGAACCCAGAATCCCACCCGGGAGGCCCTGGAGCGGAACGTCGCAAGTCTCGAGGGTGCCACCCACGGGTTTGCCTTCGGTTCGGGGCTAGCCGCCCTCGATGCCGTGCTCAAGCTCTTCAAGTCCGGCGACCACATCATCTGTGGCGAGAATGTGTACGGCGGGAGTCACCGCCTCATGGAGAGGATCTACGGCAATCTCGGCCTTCGGGTGACCTTCGTGGACATGCGCGACGTTAGCAACATCGAGCGCGCGGCAACCGCCGCCACCCGGATGATCTATTGCGAGACGCCCACCAATCCCATGATGAACCTCACCGACCTCGCGGCGGTGGGAGATCTGGCGCAAGCGCACGGGTATCTCTACGTGGTGGACAACACCTTTGCGACTCCCTACTTCCAGCGGCCCCTGGAGCACGGGGCGGACATCGTACTGCATTCCACCACCAAGTATCTCAACGGCCACAGCGATATGGTCGGCGGGCTGCTGGTCACCTCGCGGGACGATGTAGCGGAGCGCCTCGGCTTCATTCAGAACGCCGCTGGGGCCGTACCCGGCCCGATGGACTGCTGGCTGGCGCTTCGAGGAATCAAGACTCTGCCCCTCCGGATGCGGCAGCACGATGCCAGCGGCCGCCGGATCGCAGAATGGCTGACCCGACAGCAGCTGGTGACCAAGGTCTACTATCCGGGATTGCCGTCCCATCCGCAGCACGAGATTGCCTGCCGCCAGATGAGCGGATTCGGCGGCATGATCTCGCTGGATCTCGGCGATCCGGGTCGGGCACGCCGCTTGGTCGAAGGCACTCGCATCTTCGTCCTGGCTGAATCTCTGGGCGGGGTCGAGAGCCTCATCGGTCACCCGGCATCGATGACCCATGCGTCCGTGCCGCCGGCCATGCGTCAGGCCATGGGCCTGACGGATAGTCTCGTCAGACTGAGTTGTGGAGTAGAGGACACGGACGACCTGATCGCCGATCTGGATCAGGCGATGAGGGCGAGTGAGTGAACAGCCGGGGCCGGGGACCGGGGACCAGGGACCAGGAGACAACATGACTAACCTTCCCGCCTCCCGTCCGCGACGGCGGCTTCCCGAGATCGCCGCCGTCTCGTGGGAGCATCCGGCCGATCGCGCGGCGCTGCAGACCCTCCGCGCCGTGCCCGGCGTGGACGACGTCATCCGAAAGATCCTGGCGATGCTCGGCGGCGAGCGCGGTATTCGCCTCCTGTTTCAGGGAAACGCCATCCGGGTTGGGCCGGCCCAATTCCCCCGACTCTGGGCGTTGCACACCGAGGTCACCACCACATTCGACTGGGCGTCCGTGCCCGAGTTGTACGTCTCCCAGACTCCGTTTTTCAATGCCGGCGCCTATGGGATCGACTCTCCCTTCATCGTGGTGCATTCTGCCGCTATAGAACTGCTGGATGATGACGAGCTGCGGGTGCTGCTGTCCCACGAGCTGGGACATGTTATGAGCGGCCACGCCCTCTATCGGACCGTGGCAGCCATTCTTGCCCTGGTGAGCCTTGGCGTGTTGCCGGTGCTGGCGGAGCTGGTGGTGCTGCCGATCCGGCTGGCTTTCCTGGAGTGGTCTCGGAAATCCGAGCTTTCCGCCGACCGGGCGGGCCTGCTCGGGTCTCAGGATATTGTGGTGGCGCAGCGCCTGGACATGAAGATGGCGGGGGGCGGACGCGGCGAAGGCTTCGCCGGTCAGCTCAACGTCGATGCCTTC
>JAICPP010000174.1 GCA_025929805.1 Gemmatimonadales bacterium
ATCTCATCGGAGTATGCGTTCCCGATGCCGCTGAAGAGCCGAGGATCGGTCAGCGCGCGCTTGAGAGTATGATTTTCCGAGCCCAGCCTCTGGGCAAAACTGCTCAGATCGGCGTCGAGTACCTCGAGTCCGCCGCGGTCGAACTCTCCCAGTTTCTCTGTGCCGGCAATCAGGTGCAGCGAGGCTCGATGCTTGCTGCCGGCCTCGGTCAGAAGGAGGCTACCGTGGGAGAATTCGAAGGTGGCGAGCAGCAGCTTCCCTCCACCCTTCGTGCCCGGGGGCTGCCAACGTAGGCGGCCCGCAATCATGAGGTGGATGACGACGAACAACTCATCCTCCAGCCCGAGCACAATGCGTTTGCCGAGCCGGCGTAGATCGATCACCCGTTTCCCCTCGACCGCCGAAAGGGGAGGCTGGACGGACCGCAGAACGAAAGGATTTCGGATGCTAATGTGACGGAGCGGCTGACCGAGTATTCGAGGCTCCAGCTGAGCGAGGTACAGGGTGATATCCGGGAGCTCGGGCATCGGGCTAGCCTTCGACCAAGTCGTATCCTCCTGATGGTCGAACCTTGGCCCGGGAACCCTTATCGATCACTTCCGCCCATTTATCGGGCTCGAGGCTCGCGCCGCCCACCAGAACACCATCGAGTTGGGGGCGACTCAACAGCGAGGCGACGTTCCCGCCGTTGACGCTGCCGCCATACAGTATGGGCACCCGGGCGCTCACACCGTGACGAGTCAGTTCCATTCGAATCAGCTCGTGGATCTGAGCGGCGTCATCCGGGGTTGCATTCTTACCAGTGCCGATCGCCCACACCGGCTCGTAGGCCAACACGACTCTGCCCCAGTCTGCGGCGGCCAGCGCCTGAATGACGGTACCCATCTGTCGGACGATCACCTGCTCGGTACGACCGCTCTCCCGCTCGGTCAGGGTCTCACCGACGCAAACCAGGGGAGTCACTCCCGCCGCGAGCGCATTCCGTGTTTTCCGCGCCACCTGCTCGTCCGTCTCGCCGAACAGTTGCCGGCGCTCGGAGTGTCCGGCCAGAACGGCTCTGGCACCCACCTCCGTCACCATGGGAATGGATATTTCCCCGGTGAATGCCCCCTTTGGCTCCCAGTGGATGTTCTGGGCTCCGACTAGGGTATCGCTGCGGCTCTGCAGTGCCTGGGAGAGTGCCGCCAGAGAAATGGCAGGCGGGAAGAACCACAAGCGCCGACCCTCGACCGAAGCCGTCAGGCTGAGGAACTTTTCCGCGAATGCACGAGCCTCGGCAGGCCCGTGATTCATCTTCCAGTTGGCCGCGAATATGAGAGGTCGGGTTGTCATTTTGTCGTCGCCGTTCCTATTCCTTGATCATAGGCAGTGCCGCAGATGAACGCAGATGCGCAGATATAGCAGTCGGGCTCAGCGACGGTGTAGTCAAATGTTGGTAAGTCAATCAAATAACCGAAACATGAGTCCTGTGGGCAGCAATTAGTCGGAGAACAAGGAGATCAGCGTTTATCTGCGTTCATCTGCGGCCTATCACCCATCATCCAGAGCCGCGACGCCGGGAAGCTCCTTGCCTTCCAGAAACTCGAGCGACGCACCACCACCGGTCGACACATGGGTCACCCGGTCGGCGAGGCCGGCTTGCGTCACCGCAGCCGCAGAGTCGCCTCCCCCAATCACGGTGGTAGCGCCCTTCCCCGTGGCCTGAGCCATCGAACGGGCGATGGCGAGTGTCCCGTGGTCAAAGGGCGGTGTCTCGAAGACCCCCATCGGCCCATTCCACACCACCGTCCCCGCCGCTTCGATCCGAGACCCGAAGCTCCGTTCGGTTGCGGGATCGATATCGTACACCGCCCAGCCCTTCAGAATTTCCTCACGCTGCACCCTCCGGGTTTCCGCATTGGGAGCGAGCTCTCGGGCGATCACCGCTCCGGCTGGAAGCACCAGCTTCTCACCCGCCGTGGCCATGAGGTTCCGCGCCAGATCAACCCGGTCAGGCTCGACCAGCGAATTGCCGGTCTCGAGGCCCATAGCCTTGAAGAAGGTGCACGCCATGGCTCCCCCGAGCAGAATGGCGTCCACTTTTGGCAGGAGGGCTTCGATGAGATCGATCTTTCCACTGATCTTGGCCCCCCCCAACACGGCAACGAAAGGTCGCTTGGGATCGTGCAGTGCTTCACCGAGGTAGCGGAGCTCACGCTCCATCAGGAAACCGGAGACCGCCGGCTTCAGAATTCGGGCAATTGCTTCGGTGCTGGCGTGCGCGCGGTGGGCCGAGCCAAACGCGTCGTTCACATACAGGTCGCCCAGCGCAGCCAACTGCTGCGCCAGCATGGGGTCGTTCTTCTCCTCCCCGGGATAAAACCGGGTGTTCTCCGCAACCGCCACACCACCGCGTGGCAGCCGCCTGGTAGCGGTAACCGCCTCGTTCGACGTCGGATCGGGTAGAAACGTCACCGGCGCGCCGAGCAACTTTTCCAGGGCTCGCACCACTGGCTGCAGGGAAAACTTGGGATCCGGCCCGTTTTTGGGCCGTCCCAGGTGGGAGAGCAGCACCAGCCGGGCCCCGCGGTCACGCAGGTATTCGATAGTCGGGAGGGCGGCCCGAATCCTGGTGTCGTCGGTGACCTTCCCATCCTTGAGGGGGACGTTGAAGTCCACCCGGACCAGCGCCCGCCGACCCTCCAGCGAGCCCTGGTCCAGCGATCGGAGCGACCGCTTCACCGCGTGTGTCCGATATGACGCAGCAGATCCACGCAACGCGCAGAGTAACCCATCTCGTTGTCGTACCAGGATGTGACATTCACCAGGGTGCCATTGACCACATTCGTCGAGAGCGCGTCGATGGTGCTGGACTGAAGCGAGCCGATGTAGTCCACCGACACCAGCGGCTCTTCACTCACCGCAATCACGTTCTTGAGCGGGCCGGACTTGGCAGCGTCGCGGAAAGCCGCATTTACCTCATCGGCCGAAGTCGGTTTCTGCACCACGCAGGTAAGTGCCACGACCGACACATCGGGGGTAGGCACCCGGAGGGCCACGCCATCGATCTTCCCCTTCACCTCGGGAATGACCAGTGAGGTAGCCTTGGCGGCGCCGGTCGTGGTGGGAATGATCGAGATGGCAGCCGCTCGAGCCCGCCGCAGGTCCTTGTGGGGAAGATCCAGAATCTGCTGGTCGTTGGTATAGGAGTGAACGGTGGTCATGAACCCGCTCATAAAGCCGAAACGATCCAGGATGACCCTGACGACCGGCACCAGACAGTTGGTCGTGCAGCTCGCGTTGGAGATGATGTGGTGCTTGGCCGGGTCATAGGACTGGTGATTCACCCCGTAGCAGATGGTGATGTCTTCCTTCTTGGCCGGCGCGGAAATGATCACCTTCCTGGCCCCACCATTGATGTGTAGGGCCGCCTGCTCCCGGTCGGTGAACCGCCCGGTCGACTCCAGAACGATCTCCACGCCCAGTTCCTTCCACGGGAGTTTGGATGGATCCTTCTCGGAGAGAACTCGAATCGAGTCGCCATCGACGCAGAGCGCGTCAGACTCCGGGGTCACATCTCCCTGAAAGCGCCCGTGTACCGAGTCGTACTTGAGCAGGTGGGCTAATGTCCGCGTGTCGGTGAGGTCGTTGACCGCGACGAACTCGAGATCGTTCGTCTGCATCGCCTTGGCCGCCCGGAGCACGTTCCGGCCGATTCGGCCGAAGCCGTTTATCCCTACTTTGATGGCCATCTGATCTCCTCTTGGTGTGAGCTGGAGCTGGGAGCCAGGAGCAAGTGGCTCCTAGCTCCCAACCCCTAGCTCCTAGCTCCTAGATCGTGATTCGCCCGCGCGAACGTCACCGCCTCGACGCGAGCGGCTCCTGCCTCCTTTAACGCCGCAGCGGCTGCGGCGAGAGTCGCACCGGTCGTGAATACATCGTCCACCAAAACGAAGTGGTCCCTCCCTATTGCACCTGCCCCGAACGCTCCGGCCACATTCGCGTGCCGCGCCTCGGGAGTGAGCGCCGTCTGTGTCGGTGTCTCCCTCACCCTCCTGAGCAGGTCAGTGCGAACCGACAGCCCGGTGCATCGGCCGAGGGCGGCGGCGATATACTCGCTTTGATTGTAGCCTCTCGCCCGCAGCCGCCCCGCGCCGAGAGGAATCGGTATCAAGGATACTCCCGGCGTCAATGGCTCCAGTCCTCGCATGGCGAGCGCCATCGTCTCGGCTATCCGGCTCCAGCCCTCGTACTTGAGGCGGTGAACTGCGTCGCGTGACGACCCCTCGAGCCACACTGCGCTCCGGACTCGCGCCAATCCAGCGGGCCATGCCTGGCAGAGCCGGCATTCCAGCTCCTGTAGCCGGGGCTGCCCGCAGCGTTTGCACATCGGATCGGGGATGGGCCGCCAGCGGACGCGGCAGAGACTGCAGATGAGAGCATCCCCTTCGCGGTGGGGCACCGGCTCGCCGCAGAGAAGGCAGGCAGGAGGGAGGAGCCAGCGCTCCACGCCGCACATGGTGGCGGTGAGGAGCCGAAGCCCCGAGCGAAGCGAAGAGCCCGCCCTGAGCGTAGCGAAGGGGTCAGCGAAGGGCCACATTGACGGCCGCCTTCATGACCTCAACCGGTGCGCGTTTCCTGGGGAACCAAAGCTCGAAGGCGGCAGCGCCCTGTGCTACCAGCATGGTGCGTCCATCCGCAGCCCGCCTGACCCGCGACCTCATGGCACGGATCCACGCGGTCTCTCCCGGTGCGTAAACCATGTCAAACGCAATCTCAGCGCGGGGGAATCCCTCAGGCTCTATGGGAAGGGGATCGTCGGGCTGCAGTCCCAAAGGCGTGGCGTTGATAAGCACGCCACATTCGGACGGATCCACCAGAGAGACACCACGCGAGGTCGCCCAGTTCTCGAACTCGCCCTGTCGTTGAGGCTCTCGGGATCGCACCGCTACCGGAACGCCGTGCTCTCTCGCCGCCACCACAGCTGCCCGGGCCCCCGCCCCGGTACCCGCAACGAACCAGGGCTCTGCTGACACCTCGAGCTGGTGCAATGCTTCCAGGATGCCGAGGACGTCGGTGTTGTCACCGATGATCCGGCCGTCCTCGCTCCAGAAGGTGTTGCAGGCTTCCACGATTTCCGCCCACGGCCGACAGATGTCGACCGAGCGAGCCGCGACCTGCTTATGGGGAACCGTCACGTTTCCGCCACCGCCTGCGCGTGCAACAGCGCGCAGCAGGGACGGCAGGTCGGCCTGACAGCATTGGAGGGGAACGTACACGGCGGACAATCCGAGGACGCGGAAGGCGGCGTTCTGCATGGCGGGCGAGAGCGAGTGGGAAACCGGATCGCCGAGCACGACGAAAACGCGGGACCTTCCGCTAATCACCGCACGGTGCCGGCGACCCGGCTCACCACCCCGCCGATCAACTCCTGGAGCTCCTCGAAGGTCTGGCGGTAGCTGGCCAGATCGGAGCCGAACGGGTCGGTCACCTCGCTCCGGCTTTCGTCTCTCCCCAGGTACTCGCCCAATACGTGCACCTTGTCTTCACCGCCCAACTCAGCCACCCTGGCGCGATGATGGCTGGACATCGTGAGAACCAAGTCGGCGGACTTCACCAGCTCGCGCGTCAGGAGCTGAGCTCGATGGCCGCTCAGATCCAGCCCATGTTCGAGGCCCACCAGGTAGGCGCCTTCCGAGACCGGTGCCCCGTCCCACGCGCCGGTTCCCGCCGAGGAAACGGTCACCTGCTCCGCTCCGCGATTGGCGAGTGCTTCGCGCATGAGTGCTTCGGCCATGGGACTGCGGCAGGTGTTGCCGGTGCAGACGAAGAGGACGTGCATGGTCAGAAGATAAGCGGGTAAGCGGGGACGCTGGGAGGCAGGGATGCAAGAACACCCACAGCGTTGACGGAACGCACAATCAACGTCCCCGCTTCCCCACTTCCCCACTTGTCCGCCGTCACGGCGCCAGCCGTCCAGCTGCTCGCCGAAGCTCTGCCCTCGGGATTGCGCCTTCGCGCACCAGCCGGGGCATCAACTCGGTACAATCCACCAGCGTGGATGGCGGCACGTTGCCGAGTACCCCGCCATCCAGCACCAGGAGCTCGCCGCTGCGCTCTTCCGGGCCGAACGCTTCGACCAGCCGGTCTGCCCCCGGAGCAGGGGGACCGCCGGGACGATTGGCCGACGTGGACGTGAGCGGCTCACCCAGAGCGGCGACCAGCCGCGCAATCCCCACATGTGAGGTATGACGGACCGCAATTCCGCCTTCCCGGCCTCTCAGCGCGTCCGGCAGCCTTCCTTCACCACCCTTTAATACCAGAGTCAGTGGGCCCGGCCAGAACGCGTCCGAGAGCGCCGTCGCCGAAGGGGTGAAAACGAGGCCCCATTCCTCCGCCATTCGCCGGCCCGAGATGAGAAGCAGAAAAGGCTTCCCTTCGGGGCGACCCTTGAGCCGGGCGAGAGCCGCCAGCGCCGGAGGGGTAGGCGCCGATCCCAGCCCATAGACCGTCTCCGTGGGATACGCCAGGAGCTTGCCTGCAGCCAGGTGCCGCCCTACCTGGGCTATGGCCGCCGAGATCTCGTCATCGGTTCGAAACGGCAGAATCATGCCTTGCTTTCGGCCAGCAGCTCGGCCAGCGCGAGATCTTCCGCCGTAGTGACCTTGATGTTGTTGCTGGAGTCGGGTACCAGTCGGCAGGGAATCCCCAACGCTTCGACCAGCGCGGCGTCGTCAGTAGCGCGGCGGCCCAACTGGGCAGCCCGAGCATGAGCCTGCTCCAACACAGCTCGGGGAAAAGCTTGCGGCGTCTGAGCCCTCCAGAGCCGGGCCCGAGGATGGGTGCGCTCGATACGAGTCGGGTCCGACCTCGAGACCTCTTTCAGGGTATCACTCAGAGGGACAGCCGGCACGGCGCCCTCGCCACCCCTCGCATGGTCGATGACCGCGTCGATGGTGCGACGCTCGACAAAAGGGCGAGCGCCATCATGCACCAGC
>JAICPP010000259.1 GCA_025929805.1 Gemmatimonadales bacterium
GGCCCATGCGGCTCGACTGCTCCGGGGTGGGGGGCTCGGTGGTCGCAAGGTGATCGTCACCGCGGGTCCCACGCGGGAGTCCATCGACCCTGTTCGAGTCGTGACCAATCGTTCCAGTGGGAAGATGGGTTACCGAGTAGCCGAGGCGGCTTGGGAGCGTGGGGCCGAGGTGTTACTGATTACCGGCCCGGTGGCCTTGCCGGATCCGGTCGGAGTCAGAGTGCGGCGGGTAGAGTCCACCCAAGAGATGGAAGATGCGTTGCGGGCGGAGCTGCCGGATGCCGATGTGCTGGTGATGGCAGCGGCCCCCGCCGATTATCGCCCGAGCAGCCCGAGCGACGGCAAGCGACCGAGGATGGAAGGCGCCCTGGCGGTTCCGATGGAGCCCACCAGTGACGTGCTGGATGCAACCAGGGAAATGCGGAAGGCGGGTAGCGTGATCGTGGGCTTTGCCCTAGAGACTGGGGACGCGCTGGCGAAAGGCCTGGCGAAGCTGGAGCGGAAGGGGCTCGACTTGATCGTGGTGAACGACGCGCTCGAGCCCGGCGCCGGCTTTGAAAAAGACACCAACCGCGTCGCGTTGCTGGGCCGTGATGGCACCAGACAAATCCTCCCGCTCCAGTCGAAGCGGGAAGTGGCCGAAGCGATTCTCGATCGAGTGGAGCAGAGCCTTGCCCGGTGAGTGGGAAAGATATCTGCGGCAGCAGATCGAGCTGGGGGGCTCCGAGGTCGTACTATCTACGGCGGGGAAGTGGGGAAGTGGGGAAGCTGGGAAGCAAGAGGGCGATGCGCGATCTCTCGCCACTGAGCCTACAACAGTCAAGCAGGTGACTTCCCCGCTTCCCCGCATCCCGGCTTCCCGTCCGTCCTGGAGGAAAGGCGCGCCCTCAATCCCCGGCCCCGGCATCGCGGTGGAATCTCCTGAGCACGCGCTCTTGGGAGACGATCTGGTCTCGCTGAGCACAATCGAGGAGGTCGCCGAGCGGATTCGCAGCACCCACTGTTGCGCGCTCTGTCCTAGTCGCACCAATGCGGTGCCCGGCGAGGGCAATCCGAATGCTCAGCTGTTCCTGGTAGGAGAGGGACCGGGCGCCACCGAAGACGCCCAAGGCCGTCCCTTTGTCGGTCAGGCGGGAAATCTGCTCAACGGCATTCTCGAGGCTATTGAAGTGCCTCGCGACTCGGTGTACATAACCAATATTGTCAAGTGCCGCCCTCCCCAGAATCGAAAGCCCTTGCCCGATGAGATCGCGGCCTGTATTCCATATCTTCACCGCCAGATCGAGATCGTCAAACCGAAAGTGATCCTGGCTCTCGGGAGCACTGCTGCCGAGGCCATGCTGGGGGTGAGAAAGAGCCTGGCAGAGTTGCGCGGTAAGGTGCACACGTACAACGGTATTCCGCTGGTCGTGACGTATCATCCCGCGGCGCTGCTCCGCAACCCACACTGGAAGAAGCCGACCTGGGATGACGTCCGTATCGCACGACAACTACTCGACCGCTGAGACCTACTCCGGCCGGTCGGCGCCCTGGAGTCAGGAGGCCGAGCAGGCCGTCCTCGGCGCCATGTTGCTGGACCAGGATGCCGCCCTCCGAGCCGCGGAGCTGGTGGAAGACTGGATGTTCTACCGGGAAGCGCATCGCCGGCTGTTTCGCGCGATGCTCGTTCTCACCGAGCAGCGCACCGTCATCGACCATATCACTCTCCGAGACGAGCTCCTGCGCCGGGGCGAGCTGGAGATTGCGGGCGGCCTGGAGTATCTCGCCGAACTGGTCGACGCGGTGCCCACTGCGGCCAATATCGAGTTCCACTCCAAGATCGTCCGAGACAAGGCGATTCTTCGCCGGCTGATTGAGACCTCCACCTCCATCATCACCGAAGCCTACGACGGACGCTCCACCGCAAACGATCTGCTTGACAGCGCCGAAGCGAAGATCTTCCAGATCTCCCAGCAGCGGGGAGACGAGGGATTTACCCGTATTAAGGAGATGCTCTGGCCCACGATGGAGCGCATCGAAACGCTCCAGCGTAGCGGCAAAGCGGTTACCGGGGTGCCCAGCGGTTTTGCAGACTTGGACGAGCTGACGTCGGGCTTTCAGGCCAGTGAGCTGATCATCGTGGCGGCTCGTCCCTCCATGGGAAAGACGGCGTTCTGCCTCAACGTCGCGACTCAGGCTGCGGTAGACGGGTTTGGGGTGGCGGTCTTCTCGCTCGAGATGTCCAAGGAAGCGCTGGTGCAGCGAATGCTTTGCGCCGAGGCGCGGGTCGACAGCCAGGCAGTACGGCGGGGCACGCTGCGCGACCCCGATTTCACCCGTCTGGCACGTGCCGCCGGCATCCTCCAAAGCTGCCCCGTATGGATTGACGATTCCCCGTCGCTCACGCTGCTCGAAATGCGGTCCAAGGCGCGCCGCCTCAAAGTCGATAACGATGTCCGGCTCATCGTCGTCGATTATCTCCAGTTGATGAAGAGTCCCGAGTACGCCGAGAACCGGGTGCAGGAGATCTCCGACATTTCGAGATCGCTCAAGGGTTTGGCCCGGGAGTTGAACATTCCAGTCATCGCGTTGTCCCAGCTATCTCGCGCCTCGGAGCAGCGAGGAGGCGAGCGGCGGCCAATTCTATCCGACTTGCGTGATTCAGGCGCCATCGAGCAGGACGCGGATATCGTGTTGTTTATTCACCGGCCGGAGATGTACCAAAAGGAAGACAGCGAGGGCAACAGCCTGGAAGGAGTGGCCGAAGTGATCATCGGCAAGCACCGAAACGGCCCTACTGGTACCGTCAATCTCTACTTCCACAAGCAGTTCACCCGGTTCGACAACCGTACCGAGCGCGAGGCCCCGGAGTGAGAACGGTCGGAGGGACGGAGGGACGGAGGGGCGGTCAGTCGCCTGGGATTTCGAGGCCTGAATGCCCGCGCCGGCGCGTTGTCTTTGCAGGCCGGCCAAGTGTGCTCTGCCTATCTCCGCCCCTCCGCCTCTCCGCCCCTCCGACCGAGCACCATGCCTAAACCCAAGTCGATCTACCGCTGCACTGAGTGCGGCCACGAGCATCCCAAGTGGGTGGGCCGATGTGAAGCTTGCGGCGCATGGAATTCGGTGACCGAGGAGCCGGCAGCGCAGCGGGGCAGCGGGGCCGCGAGGCAGCGGGGAAGGAAGACTCGAGCCCTCTCCCAGTCCGCCAGCCCGCCGGTCCGCCTGAAAAACATCACCGCGGAATCAGTCACCCGCTGGCCGACCGGGATACCCGAGCTCGACTTCGTCCTCGGCGGGGGAATCGTCCCAGGGTCGATGACCCTGATCGGGGGGGAGCCCGGGATTGGTAAGTCGACCCTGCTACTGCAAGCGGCTGCTCGGCTGGAAAACGCAGGACGGACGGTGCTCTACGCCAGCGGTGAGGAATCCCCCGATCAGATCCGGCTCCGTGCCGACCGGCTGATCGAGGACGCAGGTCCGGTACATGTCCTGGGTGAAACCCGCCTCGAGGCAATCCTGGACGCCGCCGCGAGAGTCGAAGCCAAGCTGGTAGTGATCGACTCCATTCAGACGGTGTACACCGACTTGCTGGAGAGCGCGCCTGGCAACGTCGGTCAGGTCCGCGAATGCTCCGGGCAGCTCATGCGATACGCCAAGGAGAGCGGTACCTCCGTAATCGTGGTAGGACACGTGACCAAGGGTGGTGGTATCGCCGGGCCTAAGAC
>JAICPP010000340.1 GCA_025929805.1 Gemmatimonadales bacterium
AGCGTCAGGAACGCCTTATCGAACTCGTCCGCCTCCACCACGAACAGGTCGTTCCCCGCCACCTTGGCGTTGCCGCCCCAACTGCTCACCCTGCCCCCGGCAATTCCGGTCGGATTGAAACCCGCCGCGGTGAGCGCCTCCGTTGCCATCACGGTGGTGGTCGTCTTGCCATGGGTTCCCGACACTCCCACCGCCCGCGCGCCTTCGATCAGTTCGGCGAGCGCCACCTTGCGCGGGATGATGGCCACCCCCACTTCCCGCGCCCGCTGCAACTCAGGATGATCGGGTGGCACCGCCGCCGTCACCACTACCGCGCGTACACCTGTCAGGTGAGCCGGACTGTGACCTCGATCGATACCGACGCCGAGAGCAGCGAGATCGGCTGCCCCCGCAGGGTCCGTGTCGCAGCCACTTACGGCAACCCCTCGGCGCAGGGCGATCAGTGCCAGGGCACTCATCCCGGCGCCGCCGATTCCCATGAAGTGGACAGTGCGTTTATCCGAGGGGTTGAACAAGGCCATGTTTAATGCGCTAATGTAAGTTGTTACTGCGGGTTCTGAAAGCCCGCGCCGCCGGATACGAGTGTCAACAAGTTCGACACTATCTGTCGTGCTGCCTGGGGCCGTCCGCGGGCCAAGGCCCGTTCGGCCATCTGTTTGCGTCTGCCCGGGTCGGCAAGGAGCTGAGTAATGACTTCGCGCAAACGGTCAGAGGTCAGCGCGGACTGAGCCAGCATCAGCGAGGCCCCCGATGTCTCGAGCACGCGGGCATTGTGACTCTGATGATCGGCTGCCGCCGTAGGCAACGGTATCAGCACGTTAGGCAAACCCCAGGCACACAGCTCGGCCACGGTAATCATCCCGGCGCGTGAGACCACGAGATCCGCGACCGCATATCCGTCGGCCATCGGGTCCAGGAAGTCCAGCACCTGTACGGTGGGTGGCCGGTGGTACTGTGCGAACTCCGCGTAGGTACCGCGTCCGGTTACCCAGATCAGGTTTGCGTCACCCGGCCCCGCAGTGTCGAGCCAACCGGCCACGGCCCGGTTGATCGCCAGAGCTCCCTGGCTTCCTCCAGTTACGAGCACGACCGGGCGTACCCCATCGAGCCCGAACTTGGCCATTGCGGCGCTTCTGCGTTCGGGGACGGGCGGAGTTATCGGATTGCCCGTGTCGAAGACTTCGGTCTTTTTCCCGAACCGGAGCAGACGAGCCGCTTCTGGAAGGCCCAGGTAGACGTGACGCACGCGCCGGCTGAGCCAGCGGCTGGCGAGCCCTGGATACGCGTTCTGTTCCTGAATGGCGGTCGGGATTGCGTGGCGTGCCGCCCACCACACGACCGGCCCCGAGGCGTACCCACCGGTACCTACCACGCCGATCGGTTCCTCGTTTTCGAACACGTGCGCCACCTGCCGGAGCAGCCGGCCTGCGACGAAGGGCCAGCGGAAGTTTCTCCACCAGGTTCGCCGGTAGATCGGCTCCATGGGAAGGAGGTAAAATCGAAAGTCCCGGGTCGGGAGAATGTGAGCCTCGACGCCTCTGCTCGCCCCGATCAGAACCGGCTCGATGTGGGAGGCATGCTCCTGAATGGCGCTGGCGATTGCGAGCGCGGGCATGAGATGTCCACCGGTGCCGCCGCCCGCAATCAAGACGGTACGGCGGTCAGGCGGCACGGCGGCAGGCGACGGCGTGAAGGTCACCGTTTCGCGGAGCCTCGACGGCTGCTTCGACGC
>JAICPP010000325.1 GCA_025929805.1 Gemmatimonadales bacterium
ACCAAGCCCAACCACGCCGCCGGTCCAGGTCGCCTCCGATCAGCCCGCGCCGACCCTTCCGCCCGCTGCCAGCAGCGCACCGGAAGCCGTGACGCCACCACCTCCGCCGCCATCCGTGAAACCGGTAGAGCATGTCGCGGTGCCGATGTCGGCCGGGACGGCACAGCCGGTGGCACCGCCCACCCCCTCTCCGTCACCGCCGCCACCTCCACCATCACCCGCGGCACAGGCGGAACCCGAACCACCACCTCCACCGCCGCCTCCGCCACCATCAACGCCACCTGCACCACCACCTGCTGTAGCAGCACCGCCACAATGGCAGCCGCCACCGTCCAGTCCCTCAGAGCGGGAAATAGCTCGCCAGTTTTTAGAGGAGTTCTTCGCCGACCAACCCCCGGCGGATCCGCCCGAGGCCGGGCCAAACGAGTGGCCACCGCACCAGGAATGGCGCCCGGGACCACCAGATGATGGCCCGGCGGATAGCGATTCCGATGGCCCACCCTCACGCGAGCAGTTCGAGAGAGATTTCGTCGAGGACTTCTTCAACGAGCCGTAAATGGCCAGCAGGGCGCCAGATTTTCATCACGACTTGTGCCTCCCTGCTGAGCGAATGGTGCCGGTGATCGGTCCACAGCCTTTTCCCATGCGTCGAGCCGTTCGACCACACGCGCGCCGGAGCACCCACAATGTTTCACCGCCGGTTGCGCATTCCCCAAAATGACTCTATACTGCCCGCGTACGTACAATCAGAACGGCCACGATGAAGAACTGTCGCCGTTCACGTGTATTCCAGGGGCCGCTCAGGCTCTCAGTGGAAGGAGTGGTCTTGCCTAGCAAGGACCAGACGTTCGCGGAGACGCCCAAGATGTCCCGCGGATTCCGGTTGACCCTCGTCCTCATACTCACGATCCCCGTTGTCGCGTTCTGGCCGGATCTTTCCGGCTCACGAACCGCCGGAGCCGCCCCGGCTCCACCCTCAACCACCACCAGCCGGTACATGAAGACCGTTGACCCATCGGCGCTCTACACCCTTGGCTGTAATCACGGCAAAGCGGCTGAATCGGGCGTCGTCATTCTCGACTTTGGCCAGCCGTGGTGGGATGGTTCGACCTACGGAACCAATCTGTTCGATAAGGGCTTCAGCTTCGCCTCGATCGCCGAGATCGAAAAGGCATCTACGTCTTTCCTCCAGGGCTACTGGGACTGCTCGCCTTCTTGGACCCATCTCCGTCTCGTGATCGGCACGAATAACTACCGCGGATGGACCAACTATGAGCATGGCCAGGCATGGGGCGAACTGGTGAACCGGGTCAACAATTGGATCGCACGCGGCGATGATTACTCGGCGCGAGAGTCAGCCCGTGGCGGAAATGATATGGAACTGGACTGGAACACGCCGGCCGCCACCCGAGCCTGGGCCGACGGCTATGCTTCGGCCTCCCAGTATCCGTACTACAACTACGGCGACTGTGCCGGATGCCCGAGTGATCTCAATCCCTCATCGAAACCGCACAACGGCTGGACGCTCGAGGACGTCTGGTACGTCTCCTGGGGAGCCGCTCCGGCTTGGCCGCTGCCACAGATCTATAACCAGGATGGCTATAACGCAGCCCAATGGCAGGCCCTGAGCCGGTATTCCTACGAGGTCCATGGCGAGCCGATGGTATTTCTGGGTGCGCTGACTCAATGGTCGGCGGCCGGCGATTGCTGTACCAATGCCCCCGGTCATGGCTGGACACAACTCTGGGATGCGCTGGCCTCGGATCACAGGACGGCACAGAACTTCCTGGACCGGTCGACTGATATCACCTGGGATAACTGATGGATAGGGACCGGACGCCATCAGGGATAGCGTCCGGCTAATATAGCACGATGATCCACTACAGGCGCGCGGCATAGTATCTGCGGAGTACGGTACTGGATGCCCATAGCGATTTCCCTCCGACTCTCTCGTGTGGGTATCCACTCCTCCTCAATAGGGGCGTGGTCTGGAGGTCCGCCCCGGCCACGCTCCTGCGTCTGCCTGGGCATCACGCTTGGTCCAGGGCCTGCCTGACATGATCCGGCGGGACGGGGAATCTCACGGGCATGACACTTGCATTCACGTGATCTCGCACCCATAACGCGCACAAAT
>JAICPP010000154.1 GCA_025929805.1 Gemmatimonadales bacterium
CGCGAGTTCCTCCGGGCCGCCGGAATAGGTGTGGCCGCAGCCGGCGGACTCATGCCTTGGCCGGGGCCGCGGGTGTCAGGGAACGATGAGAAGCTCACGCCCTACGAGGACATCACCAATTACAACAACTACTATGAGTTCGGGACCGACAAGGATGATCCGGCACGCAACGCCACTCGTCTGCGCACTCGTCCCTGGAAGATCGAGATAGCCGGTGAAGTGAAGCGTCCCGCGATGTACGACTTCGACGAGTTGCTCAAGCCCTTCACCCCGGTGGAGCGGGTATATCGTCTCCGCTGTGTCGAAGGCTGGTCCATGGTGATCCCATGGCTGGGTATTCCGCTCCGAGACATCATCGATCGCCTGGAGCCCACGTCAAAGGCCAAATACGTCGAGTTCACCACGTTGTTGGATCCGGACCAGATGCCGGGACAACGGCTGGGCGTGCTGGATTGGCCTTACGTCGAGGGCCTTCGCATGGACGAGGCCCGCCACCCACTGACCCTGATGGTGACTGGCTTGTACGGGAAGACGCTGCCCAATCAGAACGGGGCCCCGCTCCGTCTCATCGTTCCCTGGAAGTATGGGTTCAAAGGCGGCAAGTCGATCGTCAAGATCCGGTTTGCCCAGAGCCAGCCACGGACCACCTGGAACCTTGCGGCGCCCAACGAATATGGGTTCTATGCCAATGTGAATCCCGAGGTGGATCACCCGCGGTGGAGCCAGGCGCGGGAGCGCCGCATCGGTGAGTTCTTCAAGCGCAAGACTCTGATGTTCAACGGCTACGCCGACCAGGTCGCCTCCCTTTATAGCGGGATGGACCTGCGCAAGAACTTCTGAATCAGGCTTCATGACTCGCGCCGCGGTGGTAAACCGCGTGGTCCGACCGGTGTTGTACGTCGGTTCGGTGTTTCCGCTGGCCTGGCTGTTGTTTGCTTTGTTCACGGGCCTGGTCATGGGGGATCAGGTAAAGTTCATGCAACACGTGACCGGCGATACTGTCCTCACGTGCCTCATGCTGACGCTTGCGGTCACCCCACTCCGACGCCTTACCGGGTGGAACGAGATCATTCGAGTGCGCCGCTTCATCGGCCTGACCGCGTTCTGGTATGCCTGCCTTCATCTCACCACTTACCTCGTCTTCGACCAGTCGCTGTCGGTCTCCGAGATCATCAAGGACATCAAGAAGCACCCCTGGGTACTGATTGGGTTCACCGGCTTTCTCTGTCTGGTTCCCCTCGCGATCACCTCGACGAATGGATGGATCCGGCGGCTGGGCGGCAAGCGCTGGCAGCAGCTTCACCGTCTGGTGTATGTGGCGGCCGCGGCTGGGGTGCTGCACTATCTCTGGCTGGTCAAGAAGGATGTGAGCGCGCCGTTGTCGTACGGGGCGGTCCTTCTGGTTCTTCTGGCGAGCCGTCTCTGGCTCACGCGTGACCGGGTCGCGGCTCGTCGGGTGGCCGGTAAGGCTCAGGCAAAGCCGGCTGCATGAGAGTGCACTACAGAGGCACAGAGGACGCAGAGAGGTCCTTCTCGCCTCCCGCCCACGAAATCGCGATTGCGGGCATCTCCAGAGATAGCGTGTGAGTTTGGTGAATTCAGTTGGGTTCGTCCTCAGTCTCCTCTGTGCCGCTGTGGTGAAATCCTCAATGAGCCTGTTGATTTGACGCTGACCGTGCAGTAGCTTCCCGCCCCGATGCCCTCCCGCACGCCCCTTCTGGACGAGCGCGCCTTCAGCCGGACGTTGGCGCGAATGGCCAGTGAGATCGTTGAGCGAAGCGGTGGCACGGAGGAGCTGGTTCTCGTCGGCATTCAGCGACGCGGCGTGGAGCTGGCCGACCGATTGAAGCGGCTGATCGATACCTCTGAAGATTCCAACCTCCCCTGCGGCAAGCTCGATATCACCCTGTACCGTGACGATCTCCAGACGATCGGGCCGCGTCCGGTCGTTGGAGAGACCAGCCTTCCCGATCTCGATGGCAAGACGGTGGTGATCGTAGATGACGTGCTATATACCGGACGGACGGTTCGCGCAGCGCTGGACGAGTGCGCGGATTTCGGACGACCCCGCCGCATTCTGCTGTGCGTTCTCATCGACCGAGGTGGGCGGGAATTGCCGATCCAGGCGGACGTAGTCGGCACCAGCGTCAGTACCGGGCCTGGTGACCGGGTGGATGTGTTCGTAAGCGAGCTGGATGGGCGCGATGCGGTAGAAATCGTGAGAGGGAAGTGATGAGCGCGCCCAGCCTCGGCAAGGATCTCGTCGGCCTGGAGCCGCTCAGTGCGGAGCAGATCCAGCTCATCCTGGATACCGCCGAGCCGTTCAAGGAAGTCAGCGAACGCGCCATCAAGAAGGTTCCCGCACTGCGCGGCAAGACGATTGTCAATCTCTTCTTCGAGGCGTCCACCCGGACCCGGATCTCCTTCGAGTTCGCCGAGAAACGGCTGTCGGCCGATACCGTCAACGTGGCTGCTGTCGGCTCGTCGGTGAGCAAGGGCGAGACTCTGGTGGACACCGCAAAAAATCTGGAAGCCATGCGGATCGATATGGTCGTGATCCGGCATGGATCGTCGGGAGCGGCGCAGTTCCTGGGTCAGCGGATTCGATCGAATGTGATCAACGCGGGCGACGGGAAGCACGAGCATCCTACCCAGGGCTTGCTCGATATGCTGACGCTGCGTGACCGTTTCGGCCGGATCAAGGGTCTCAAGGTGGCCATCTGTGGAGACATTCTGCACAGTCGGGTAGCCCGGAGTAACATCTGGGGTCTGACCAAGCTCGGGGCCGAGGTCGGCGTTTGTGGTCCTGCGTCATTGCTCCCGCGACACGTCGAGGAGCTCGGTGTCACCATCCTGCCCCGAATAGAAGACGCCATTCAGTGGGCCGACGCGCTGAATGTGCTCCGGCTTCAGCTCGAGCGAATGCAGGCCGGGTTTCTCCCCTCGTTGCGCGAGTACAACCGGGTCTTCGGCATCACGAACGAGCGGCTGGCCCGTGCCCCCAAGGATCTGCTGATTCTCCACCCCGGCCCCATGAACCGTGGTGTGGAGATCGACAGTGACGTCGCCGATGGTCCTCACAGTGTGATACTGCCGCAGGTCACGAACGGTGTGGCCGTGCGCATGGCCGTTCTGTACTTGCTGGCCGGCGGTTCGCCCCACTGGGCGGGCAGGGGCGACGAACGGTGAGGCCGATCCTGATTCGGGCGGGCCGGGTCATCGATCCTTCGCGCGGAATGGACGGGGTGGCCGACATCTATCTCGAAGATGGAAAGATTGCCGCGGTGGGGCGGGATATCGGGCTGCCGGATGACGCCCTGACGATCGACGCGGCCGGCAAGATCGTCTCTCCCGGTCTCATCGACTTGCACGTGCATCTCCGGGAGCCGGGCCAGGAAGACCTCGAGACCGTGGCCAGCGGAGCTATGGCTGCTGCGGCCGGCGGATTTACAGCGGTATGCGCCATGCCGAATACCGATCCGGTTACCGACAACCAGGCAGCAGTCGGATTCATCGTGAGCCAGGCTCAGCGGGCCGGCAAGGCCAGGGTGTACCCCATCGGTGCCATCTCACTCGGCCAGAAGGGACAGCAGCTGGCTGAGTTTGGCGAGCTGGTGGGGGCGGGGGCCGTGGCCGTCAGCGACGACGGCAAGCCGGTCGTGTCCAGCCATCTCATGCGAACCGCGCTGGAGTATGCCCGCACGTTCGGGATTGCCGTCGCGGATCACTGCGAGGATCCCACCCTTTCCGCCGGCGGGGCCATGCACGAAGGCATTGTCTCGACCCGCCTGGGGCTCAAAGGCATTCCAGCTGCGGCCGAAGAGATCATGGTCGCGCGAGACATCCTTTTGGCCGAACATACCGGCGGTCATGTGCACCTCTGTCACATGTCCACCCGCGGGTCGGTTGAGTTGATCCGGCGGGCCAAGGAGAAAGGAGTTCGGGTTACTGCCGAAGTCTGTCCCCATCACTTCACCCTGACTCACGAGCGCTGCGAGGGGTACGACACCAACGCCAAAATGAACCCGCCTCTGCGCGAGCCCGAGGATCGGGAAGCGCTTCGACAGGCACTGCGCGATGGAACGATCGATGCCATCTGCACCGATCACGCCCCCCATCATTACGACGCCAAGGAGCGCGAGTTCGACGATGCACCCAATGGGATCATAGGTCTGGAAACCGCGCTGGGCCTTGCAATAACCGAGCTGGTCGAGCCCGGCCTTTTGACGCTGTGCGACCTGGTGAATCGTATGAGCACCGCGCCGGCAAAGATCTTCAAGCTGCCGGGCGGTACTTTAGCCGCCGGATCGCCGGCCGACGTGACCATTACCGACCCGAAGGCTGCGTGGATCGTCAACCCTGCGGATTTCTTCTCTCGCAGCAGAAACACGCCCTTCGGAGGCAGGCGGCTCACCGGTCGCGCCGAGCTCACGATCGTTCGCGGGCAAGTCGTTTACCAGCGGGAGCAGAGAGCTCCGACCGGACGATCTGGTTGAGGTGGATCCGGCGGGTCGCCGGCACCACGGGTACCGCGCAGCTATCAGCGAATTAGATTTACATCTAAGGGCCTATCGACAGCCGGCTGATTACGGCGCGGTCGTGCATGCCCATCCTCCCCCCCCGGAATTTCTTCTCGGCGCGCGGGTGTTCGGCAGGCGAGCCGGCTCCCGCGGGAACAGATCGAAGCCTTAGAGCAGATGAGAGGAACGTCTTCCCATGGCCAAAACGACCACGGAAACTGAAGCGACCATCGAAGAGCTGTTGGAGCAACGCACTCAGTACGAGGATTGGCTCGCCAAGCTCGATGCTGCGGGTGACAAGGCGCCACCCGCCGTGCGCCAGCGGGTGCGGGGTGACTATGAGGCTCGCCTGCAGAGCGTCATGGAGCAGCTGCGCGGCCGCGGTGCTGCGATCGGAGAGGAGCTGGAACGGCACCACGCCTCCCAGGCACAGTTGGACCGTGAGCGGCGCGCTGCCGAAGAGGCTCTGGCCGAAGCCGAGGTGCGGCACTCCGTCGGTGAATACACCCAGGACGAATGGCGGCGGGTAAGCGAAGACAGCCGTCGCCAGATCGATGAGCTTCGGAACCGGCTCCGCAGCATTGGCGCAGAAATAACTCGGTTGACCGAGATCCAGTCGGTCATCGCGGCACCGCGAGCCACACCCGCGGCACCGGCGTCGCCACCCGCCCGACCGGCAAGGCCCGAAGTGGTGGAACAGGCTCCCATGGTCACTCACGTGGCGGAACCGGTGGATGAGCCGGACGAGGCACCGAGCCGCTATGCTCCCAAGGCGGGCCGGCCTGAGCCTCAGCCGGCAGCTTCGCCGGTGGATGAGCTTGCCTTCCTGAAGTCAGTAGCGCCCGAGGAAAACCGCCCGGTTGGGCGCCGCACCAGCAACCCCGGAATGGTCGCGCCAAGCGCTCCGGCCGTCCAAACAGCAGTGCCTTCCGTGGGCAAGGCCGGCGTAGCCAAGACCCTGAAGTGTGGCGAATGCGGTACGCTCAACCGGCCCACCGAGTGGTACTGCGAGCGATGCGGGGCGGAGTTGGCGGGAGTCTGAAGAACGGGGAGGGAACGGCCTGAGCGGTAAGGGTGAGCGGGTTGCGCAAGAGAGCGAACCAAACGCCCGAATAGCTATCGGGCAGATAACTTGCGCAATCGAACTAAAGCTGCTTTTCCAGGCGATCGCCGGATAATAGTAGAGGGGCGCGAATGTCACTATCGCGCCCCTTTCTCACCGGGTCCACCCGCTTACCGCTTACGCGGTTTTTCCCGTTACGCCCTTACTTTTTGGCCGCCACCAGCTTGGCCAGCCGGCTCTTCTGCCGCGCGGCCGCATTCTTGTGGATGATGTTCTTCTGACCGGCTCGATCCAACAGCTTGACAGCTTCGGCGTAGGCTGCTTCGACTGCGCTCCCTGTGGCCGCGCGCACTTTCTTGAGCGCAGTGCGGAGCTGACTCCGGTGAGTTCGGTTCAGGGTTGTCCGGGCGCGCGCCTGGCGCATGCGCTTTGCGGCTGATTTGATTCGGGGCACGGCAACCTCAACGAAGGATGGATCGGTTCGGACGACGCCGGTTATCAGCGGCCGAAAACATAGGCCGCCGATTCTGCAAAATCAAGCGGCAAGCTGCTTTGACTTTGGACTCAGCGGGCGATTAACCTTCGTCGCCCCCGAGCATAGGATGCAAACCTGGATCAACAGCTTGGCGACTTCGTACTCGCCCTTCCCATGCTCGTCTTCGCCATGGTCGCTCATGAATATGCCCACGCCGCGACGGCACTTCGCCAGGGGGACGACACGGCATACATGCTGGGCCGGGTGACACTCAACCCCATTCCACACATCGATCCCTGGATGAGCATCCTCCTTCCTGCGCTGCTCTGGTTCGGCTCGGGGGGAAGCTTCACCTTTGGCGGGGCCAAACCGGTCCCGGTAAATCCGCGAAAGTACCGGCACTACCGCCGCGGCGACATCCTGGTATCGGCCGCGGGTGTCACGACCAATCTCATTCTGGCCCTGGTCTGGGCGGTTGTGTTTGTGCTGCTGGGTCTGATGTCGCCTGCGCTGTCGGGGATGACGACGGTGCTGGACACTGCCCAACGGATGTTGGTCTACGGGATCTGGCTCAACCTTGTCCTGTGTTTTTTCAACCTGATCCCGGTGCCGCCGCTCGATGGGTCTCATCTCCTGTACCACGCACTTCCTCCCCGTGCGGGAAGCTGGTACCGGGGGCTGAGCCGTTTCGGCTACTTGCCGATCTTTGCACTGATGTTCCTGTTTCGTCCGGTGATGGTTTTCCTGCTCGCCCCCGCATTCAAGGGAATGAGTTTCCTGCTGCATCTCATTCTCCCATTCAGCATAGGTGACGGATGGAACATCTTTCAGTCATGACCGCTCCTCCCGTCGAAGCTCCCACCACAGCGCTTGGTGCCGGTGCGGCCTTCGTGGTGGAGCTGGAGAGCTTCTCCGGTCCGCTGGACTTGCTGCTGCACCTGTTGCGGGAGGAGCAGCTCGAGATCGCCGACATCCCGATCGCTCGGATCGCCGACCAGTTCCTGCAGGCCATCCACGACCTCGGCCTGAATCAGGCGGCAGATTACCTCGACATGGCTAGTAGGCTGGTCCGCTTGAAGGCTCAGATGCTGCTCCCTCGCCGTCCGGAAGAGGATGGCTGGGAGGATCCCCGCGCCGAGTTGGTTCGAAGGCTGCTCGAGTACCAGCAGATACGGGAGGTCGCTGTCTGGATGGGGCGGGCGGCGGAGCGGCGCGCCGAACAGTTAGCCCGAGGCTACCTACCGCCTCCACCGGAACTTCCGCCTCCGCCGCTCAAGCTCGATCTCCTCGATGTGCTCACCGCCGTCGAACGGGTGCTGGCCAACATTCCCTTTCCGGTCCTGCACCGGGTGATCGCTCGGCCGCTCGACGTGGAGAGCGCCACTCGCCGCATTGAAGAGCTGCTCGCGGAACAGGAAGAGATTCGCTGGCTCGACGTATTGGGGTCTCGCCCAACCATCGTGGACGTTCTCTCCGCCCTGCTGGCGCTGTTGGAGCTGGCCAAGCGTGGTACGCTCCGTCTGGTGCAGCCTACTCCCTTCTCACCCATGGTGATTGCCCGTGACGCCGCTCGCACAGCTGCTTGAAGCCGCGCTGTTTTCTGCCTGCCGCCCCCTTACCGTGGAGGAGCTGACCCTCCTGGATGCTGAGGCGAGCGCCGCCGACGTGCGGGTCGCTCTAGAGCAGCTCCGGGAGCATTACGATTTCAACCAACATGGGGTGGAGCTGGTGGAGCTGGCAGGGGGCTATCAGATACTGACGCGGCCGGTGCACGCGGCAGCGCTTGAGCGAGCCCAGTTCTCCGTCCGGACGCCCAAGCTCAGCGCCGCCACACTGGAGACACTCGCGGTTATCGCCTACCGCCAACCGGTGGGTCGGGTTGAGATCGAGGAGATCCGCGGCGTGTCGGCCGGAGGTGTCCTCCGCTCGCTCCAGGAGCGGGGCCTGATAGAGGTCGTCGGCCGGAGCGAGGCTCTGGGTCGGCCGCTGCTGTATGGGACGACAGCCCTTTTTCTC
>JAICPP010000083.1 GCA_025929805.1 Gemmatimonadales bacterium
AGCGACTACAAGGTGCTCCGGGGCGGCTCCTGGGCCACTCGACCCGGAGCGATTCGCAACACCTTTCGTAACTGGGACTACCCCATCCGCCGCCAGATCTTCAGCGGGTTCCGGTGCGCCAGCGATGATTGAAAGCTCGAGAACTACCTGGATCGGCACTTCGCTGGCGGCCAGTCGGCAGCCGAACCCACGCATGCTCGCTGAGGTTGCGGCCGGGTTGTCCGCTCCGCAGAAGGAGCTTCCGCCGAAGTACTTCTACGATCATCGCGGCTCCGAGCTGTTCGAGGAGATCACCGGGCTTCCCGAGTACTATCCCACCCGGACCGAGCGAGCATTGCTGCGGACGTGGATGCCTCGCCTCATTCCGAATCTGGGCACCCGCTCGCTGGTTGAGCTTGGCGCCGGTAGCGCCGAGAAGAGCCGAATCATCCTGAGTGCCATGCGAGCCACAGGTACGGCTGGGGTCTATCTGCCCATCGACGTCAGTGCCAGCTTCCTGAATGAGACGGCCATTCGCCTGCGTCATGAATATCCCGGCCTCACTGTTGAGCCGGTCGTTGCCGACATAGCCGATGAGTTCGCTCCTCCGCCGGGGATCCCGCATCCCGCGCTGTATGCCTTCCTGGGCGGTACCATCGGCAACTTCTACCCGCCGGCCGCCATCCGGCTGCTTGGCCGGATCCGCGCCGCCATGCGTGCGAGTGACCGCTTTCTGATGGGGGTGGACCTGCGGAAAGACACCCGGCGGATCGAAGCCGCGTACAACGATTCCCGGGGGGTCACCGCCGAGTTCAACCGCAACATGTTACTGGTGCTCAACCAGGAGCTGGGATCGGATTTCGATCCCGCCAGGTTCGAGCATCGTGCGTTCTATGAGCCGGTGAATCACCGGATCGAGATGCACCTGGTCTCGAGTGAAGATCAGGAAGTGCGAGTGCCTGGAATGGGACTGGTGCATTTCGAGCGAGGTGAGTCGATCCGAACCGAGATCAGCTGCAAGCACGACCGCTCCAGCGTAACCGAACTGTTTGCCGCCGCCAGCCTCAAGCTGGAGACCTGGCGGCCGGACCCTGAGGTTTTGTTTGCGCTGGCCGTGGGAGTCAAGGCATGACAAATCTGACCCGCGAGCTCCTGACCGGCGACGTGAGCGCCATGTTCGCCGGTCCAACTGACGCGGCATCTGGTCCCCGCCGGATTGGAGCGGAAGTGGAGTTCATTCCGGTGGAGTCGCTCACCGGCCAACGCTGTCCAATCGAGGTCGAGGGGGTGACTTCCACCCTGCCGTTTCTCCGTCGCTTTGGAAGCAGGCAAGGTTGGCAGGAGACCCGCACTGCAAAGGGCACCCCTTGCTTCCAGCTTCAACCGGGTGGCAGCATCACATTCGAGCCGGGTGGACAGCTGGAGTACAGCTCGCCGCCATGCAGCACCGCCACTCAGCTGCTCGCGCGCTTACGTAACGTCGTGCTGCCACTCCGGGCGGCAGCGGCCGGCGAAGGCATCGATCTTCTGGCGTTCGGCATCGATCCGCTGAACTCGATCGAGTGCTCACCCCTTCTGATCCACGCCAACCGGTACGAGCGGATGGCCACCTACTTCGCCACCCTGGGGACGGCGGGTGCCCGGATGATGCGTCAAACGGCGTCGATTCAGGTGAACGTAGACTTCGACGATGAGCCCTGGCTTCGCTGGCGGGTGCTCAATGCGGCGAGCCCTTATGTGACCGCGATTTTTGCCAACTCGCCGGTGTATGCGGGGGACCAGACCGGATTGCAGAGCACCCGCGCGGCCGTTTGGGGAAAGGTAGACCCCACCCGCACCGGCATCCTTTACAACGAGGGACGCCCGGTAGAGGCGTATCTGGAGTTCGGTTTGGCCGCCCCCAGCATCCTGCTCCCGACGCTGGAAGGGGAGTACCGGCCGTTTGGTGAGTGGATCGACCTGGCCGATCCCACGCTCGAGGAATGGCACGAGCACCTCAGCACGCTGTTTCCCGAAGTGCGGCCCCGAGGCCATCTGGAATTGCGATCGGTCGACGCGATTTCACCGGAATGGTACGCAGCCCCGATTGCCCTGGTCGCCGGAATACTGTACGAGCCAGGTGCTCTTCGAGCCGCCGACGATCTTCTCGGGGCACCGGATGCCTCGCTACTGGATTGCGCGGCGCGAGCCGGAGTGCACCATTCATTGATCGGCAGTACTGCCGCAGATTTGTTCCAGATCGCTCTGGAAGGTTGCCGGCGGCTGGGGGCCGGCTACTTCCATCCTGGGGACCTGGAGCAGGCGAGGGATTTCTTTGAACGCTACACCCGTCAAGCGCGGGCCCCGGCCGACGATGTGCTTGAGAACGCCATTGCCGCATAGGTACAAAGCCACCCGTTGTGAGAGCCGGAGGAGGCAAATCCCATGAAGTCTCCTGGTAGCCAGCCCGGTGGGGAGACCCTGATCACCGGGCGCACCGTCGTTGGCCTCTTCAAGCAACGTTCTCAGGCCGAAGCGGCCATTCGGGAGCTGAAGGGTGCCGGCTTCACCGATGAGCAGCTCGGCGTGGCAATGCACGACCATCCTGATCGTTCGGCGCCGGTGGAGGACAGCAATACTGAGGTCGCGGAGGGTGCTACCGTTGGAGCGCTTACCGGAGGGGTTCTCGGCAGTCTGGTGGGCCTGCTGGGCTCGCTGCTGATCCCCGGCGTGGGACCTATCCTGGTCGGTGGAGTGCTGGCCTCCCTGGCCGGTGCCGGCCTGGGCGCAACTACCGGCGGAATTATTGGCGCCTTGAAAAGCGCTGGAGTTCCGGAACACGATGCCGCGCATTTCGATGCGGGTCTTCGGGCCGGCGGAATCCTGGTCACGGTGAGCGCAAAGGATCGGACTCCCGAGGCGCTGGCCGTTCTCCAGGCTTATGAGGCCGACTTGGGTCCCTCCGTGGGTGAACGCCGTCGAGTGGTAAGTGAGAGCTACGTCGGCCCGGAACGCCGCCTCACCGGGGTCTGACCCGGCCGTCTGACTCAATCATCCAATTCGCAAAAACACCGCAGCAGGAGGTCCCATTAGCAGCGTACCGGGAGACCTGCCGCCCGTGGTGTCCACCTCCTGGCTGGCGGCTCGATTGGGCTCCCCCGGCCTTCGGGTGCTGGACGGTTCCTGGTATTTGCCCGGCAGTGGTCGGGATGCCGTGAGGGAATACGGCGAGGGTCACATTCCAGGTGCGGTCTTCTTCGATCTCGACGCCAGCAGCGAGGCCGAGACTCCATTGCCCCATATGTTGCCATCCGAGACTGCCTTTGCCGGGCGAATGAGTGGGCTGGGCCTGAATGACGCCGATGATATGGTGGTCTACGATGGATCCGGCGCCAATCTCAGCGCAGCGCGAGTGTGGTGGACCTTTCGCGTGTTCGGCCATCACCGGACTGCGGTGCTGGATGGTGGAATGGGAAAGTGGCGGGCGGAGAACCGTCCGGTTGAATCGGGCATTGTGACTCTACCGCGCGGCCGGTTCACTGCACGACTCGAGCGAGGTGCCATCCGGGATCTTGCGGCCATGCGGTCCAACCTGCGTGAGCGGCGCGAACAGGTGGTGGACCTCCGTTCGGCTGGTCGCTACGCCGGCACTGCGCCGGAGCCCCGTCCGGGCCTACGCTCGGGACACATGCCCGGCAGCCGGAACATTCCATATACCGAACTGGTCGGCCCTGACGGCACGATCCTTCCTGAAGACGAGCTCCGACGCCGGCTGGAGGCCGCCGGCATCGACCTTTCGCAACCCATCGTTGCCACCTGCGGCTCGGGCACCAGCGCCTGCGCACTGGTCCTGGCCCTGGGGTTGCTCGGCCACAGTAACGCCGCGGTGTACGATGGGGCATGGGCTGAATGGGGCGGCAGGCCCGATACCCCGGTCGAGACCGGAACCAGTTCGGAGACCTGATGTGACGGTAACCATCGAATCCAGCAAGCTCTCCCGTTCCGTGAACATTGAGAGCGTGAGTCCCGCGGCAGCGCTGGGATGCATCGGCCTGTTCCTGCTCCCCTTCGCGGCCGTTGGTGTGGGAACCGCTGTGACCGGGTTGCGCCATCTGGCTCAGGGAAACTGGCGAGAAGGACTCATGCTGACGCTGTTCGGACTGGTCTTCGGAGGCTTTGCCGGAGTCGGCGGAACGGCCATTGTCGTGGGCCGCAGAAAACTGAAGGACCAGGAAGTCCTGCGAGCGCGGCATCCCGATCAGCCGTGGCTCTGGCGACCCGATTGGGCATCAGGTCGGATCAGCGACAGCAGCCACGGAACGATGTGGGTCTCGTGGGCCTTTGCCGTCCTTTGGAATCTGATCTCCGTGCCGGTGGGCTATATCGGTCTCCAGGCAGCGCTGGTGCAGGGGAACCCGGAGGGCTTTGTGGCTCTCTTCTTTCCGCTCGTGGGGTTGGGCCTCCTGACCTGGGCGACTCGGGCAACGCTTCGCTACCGGAAGTACGGAATGTCGCGGCTCGAGCTCGGTACTATCCCCGGAACGATCGGCCGCAGCCTTTCCGGCTCTGTCCGAGTCGGCACCAGCCTTCAGCCGGAAGACAGCTTCCAGGTACGTCTCACCTGTATCCACCGCGTGACCACACGCAGCGGCAAGAACAGCTCCGTCCGGGAAAGCATTCTCTGGCAGGAGGAGACCCGCGCTGAGGGACAGTCGAGCCGCGATTCTTCCGGAATGGGTACTCGCATTCCGGTTGCGTTTGCGATTCCGTCGGATGCCCAGCCGTCGGAGGTACGCAATCCCCGCGACCAGATTGTGTGGCGCCTGGAGCTGTCGGCGAACGTACCGGGAGTAGACTATGCCTCGGTCTTCGAGGTGCCGGTCTTCCGCACACCCGAGAGCAACCTTCGGCCGACCCAGCCCGAAGCCCGCCTTACCGAATCCCAGGCTGCGGCGGTCGCCGACTATAAGCAGTCGCCCGAATCGAAGATCGTCGTCACCAGCAATCGTCGCGGCACCGAAATCGTATTCCCCGCCGCCAGGAACCCCGGGGTGGCCGTTGGCACCACGGTGTTCATGCTGTTCTGGGGCGCGATGGTAGTGGCCCTGGTCCGCTACGATGCTCCGGTGTTGTTCCCGATCGTGTTCGGACTGTTCGAGTTACTACTGATCGTGGGCGCGCTTCAGTTTTGGTTCGGGGTATCCCGGGTGACTGCGAATGCGGGAACGCTGGTTGTGGCGCAGGGATACTTCTATCCCGTGCGAGAGCGGACCATCCCGGTAGCGGAAATCGGCGACGTCTCCGTCAAGGTCGGCATGCAGGCCGGCTCGAGGCCCTACTACGATCTGATAGTAGGCCTGAAAAATGGCCGGCGGTTAACCGCCGGCCGTTCCATGCGGGACAAACCAGAAGCGGAATGGCTGGCGCTGACCATCAAGAATGCGCTTGGCTTGGACCCTCGGGGCTAAAGACGCTCCGTCAGCTATCGTGCCGGTGGCGCGAGATTTCCGCAGGCCACGATCGTCGACAGGTTACGTGGCGACGCGTGGATGTTGATGAAATAGCTGCCTGACCGGGGCAGCGGAATCGAGAGCTCTGCGTTTCTGCTCGCCCGGCCGTTTCCTTCCACTTTCAGTGGCTCGTAAGCGTCGGCGGGCCCCAGGATGCCCTGGTCAGAGCCACACTGCCCCCGGTGCACGTGCCAGGGGTGGCGTCCACCGGGCACGGCGTTGGAAATTTCCACGTGCGCCAGGGTTTTGCCCTGGTCCTTCGGATCTGCCGCCATCCATCCCTGACCCCGCATCTGCGAAACGCCGGCCAATTCGGGCGGACTGGATAGCGTGCCGTTCCAGCGAGGGCCGAGTGACTGGGCATCGGGGTTGATTTCCACCGCCTGCCGCCCGCCGCACGAGACGAGCGAAAGTCCCAGAACAGTCAGTCCGGCAACCATGCGAGTCTTCATAGCGTCCTCGGCAGCAAGAACTACGGGAAACTACGGTTGAAAATCAGGGAACCCTATATGCTGGCCGATCCAACCAGGCGCCGTGACGAGCGACACAGGAGCTGCTAGCGAAACGACTTGCGGTATCGCAGCGCCTCCCCCGTTTCCCAAGGCCGGTAACGATTGGCCAAATCTACCCGTTCGGCGAGTGGCGGGTGGCTCCCTCGCCACATGAGGTACAGCCACCCCGGCCGCGGGACTGCCAGATTCTTTTCCTGCAATCGAACAAATGAGGTGGCAGCAGCCCGGTTATCCCGGGTGAGCTCCAGAGCGAACCGATCGGCTTCGCGCTCCTGATAGCGGTTAAAGGCGAGGACCAGCGGTGTCGCCACCAAAGACACTGCGGTTCCGAGCAGGATCAAGAGCGGCAATGACGCCGGATCCGCCAAAGCGTCGAAGCGGAACCGCGGGGCATACCGGCCGATCAGTCGGCCGGCCACGCGATGAATGACATAGAAGGAGATGACAGCCAGGATAGTTGCCACCGCTATGAGCGTCAGCACGTGGCGGAGGACGAAGTGTCCCATCTCGTGCGCGACCACGAACGCGACCTGGTCCGGGTTCAACTGGTCCAACAGCGTGTCCCAGAGAACGATCCGCTTGGTTCCTCCCATGCCGGTCACGTAAGCGTTAACGGCCTTGGTGTCTACGCTCTTGTTCACCTGGTATACCCGGCTGCCCGGGATCCCGGCTCGCTCCGCCAGAGCGAGAATCCGCTGCTCCAGCGCCTTGTTCTCCAGGGGACCAAACTTATTGAACAGGGGATCGATCCAGACTGGTGATATCACCAGGAGGAAAGTGGCCACTGGCAGAGTAGACAGCCCGGCATAGAGCCACCATCGCTTGGGACTTCGCCGCAGCAGCAGGTAGGGAATCCAGAGCACCAGCGCCAACCCCACCGCGCCCAGCCCCACTCCCTTGAGCCAGTCACCGGTCCACTTCTCCAGAGTCTGATTCGAGAGACCATAGGCGTGCTGGCGCACGTACCCTTGGTAGTAGGCAAAAGGCAGACTGAGCAGTGCGGTGGTGACGGTGAACAGCCCGGCATAGATCGCCAGTGACCAGTACCAGCGCCGCCCCAGCCGGAATGCGGCAGTACGGAGGCGGGCCGAGAACCCGGTGAACAGGAGTATTGCAGGGATGAGCAGGCTCAGGGCCGTCCCGATGCCCCAAACGATATTGCCGCTCCGGTAGTAGCGGATCGCGAGCGGGGTCGGCTCCGGAACGGCTACATGGGTCTGCTGCTCCTGCACGCCACGGGTCTCGCCATGGGAGGTGGCGTTTGCTACACTATGCAGGCGAGCAGCACCATGCTCAGGACCAGCTGGCCCTGGGCTCACGATCTCATATGAGGCGGTCATGCGTGCGCTCTTCGCGGTTCTCGCATTGCTGGGTGTCGCCGGTATAGCGATTGGTGTTCTCACCATCATCCGGGGGATGAACGCCCCGGGGGGTACGCCCTTTGGCTTCGAAAACTATGGTGGTCCCGGGCCCATCATCGCCGGACTGATCGTGCTGGCCACTAGTCTGTATCTGCTTTCGATCTGGAAACGCAAAGAATAGAACCTTCCTTCCTCTGGAGCCGACCATGCGACCACTCTCCCTCGTCGGTATTCTCCTGCTCGTCGTCGGGGCTTTCATCGTTTTTCGTGGCATGACGTACAAGTCCAGGGACGAGGTGCTCAGGGTTGGGGATCTGAAGGCGTCAGTGGAAGAGAAGCGCGCAGTTCCCACCTGGGTCGGAGGTGTCGCCATCGTAGCCGGCATTGCTCTCCTTGCCGCCGGAATGAAGCGCCGCACCTGAGCGGTGACGTACCAACGAATCTACGAGGTCGTGCGGCAAATCCCTCCGGGCCGGGTAGCAACCTATGGTCAGGTCGCCATACTCGCCGGAATCGCGGGACATGCCCGCCAAGTCGGGTACGCTCTCCATGCGCTGCCTGACAGGAGTACTGTCCCCTGGCATCGGGTGGTAAATGCGAGTGGCCGGATCAGTCGGCGGGCAGAGCCCGGCGCCGAGCTAGTCCAGCAGCAGCTTCTCGCGCGGGAGGGCGTACGATTGGATGCCCTGGGACGGGTACCCCTTAGCCAGTTGCGTTGGGCTCCTCGGGTCAGAGCCAGGCGATGATCATCCACGTCCTCGGCGTCCCCATGGATTTGGGGTCGGGGCGTCGCGGCGTGGACATGGGACCTTCGGCGATTCGAATCGCGGGTGTGGCCGGCCGCCTTGCCGAGTTGGGCCACAAGGTGGTCGACGACGGTGATGTGGTCATCAAGAACATGGAGGAGCTCAAAGTCGGTGACACGCGCGCCCGCTACTTGTCGGAGATAGCGCGCGCCTCTGGCGTCATCGCCCGCAAGGTGGAGCGCATCATGGCTCCCGGTCACTTCCCGCTCGTCCTGGGCGGCGACCATTCCATAGCGATCGGGACGGTCTCCGGCATTGCCGCCATTGCCCGAGGCAAAGGCAAGAAGCTGGGCCTTTTATGGGTCGATGCGCATGGAGATATCAACACCCCCGATACGTCGCCAACCGGCAATATCCATGGCATGCCGCTCGCCGCGATCCTGGGTTACGGCGCCAGCGAGCTCACCTCCGTGGCAGGTCCATTCCCCAAAGTCGATTCATCGAACGTGGCGCTGGTCGCGATCAGAAGCCTGGATGCCGGCGAAAAAAAGCGCCTCAAGGAAACCGGCGTGCAAGTGCACACCATGTCGGACATTGACCGGCACGGCGTGCACCGGGTCATGAAAAAAGCGCTTGCCAGTGTCACCGGCGGCACCGACTTCGTGCATGTCAGTTTTGACCTGGATGCGGTCGATCCAGCGGTTGCTCCCGGCGTTGGCACCCCGGTAAAAGGTGGACTGGATTACCGCGAGGCCCACCTGATCATGGAAGTCATTGCCGATGCCGGTATCATGACATCCCTCGAAATGGTCGAAGTCAATCCCATACTCGATCAACGCAACGCGTCGGCCGAGTTTGCGGTCGAGCTGGTGCTGTCCGCTTTCGGGAAGAAGATCCTGTAATTCGGGTGCCGCGTGGTGCGGGCAATCTTCGGGTTTTCTTTTGCAGCATCGGCCGTGTAGTATAGGGCGGGTTTGTGAGTAGCCCATCAGCATCAGCCGGGAGACGAGACGATGTTCGAGTCCCACCCCTCTCCCCTATTTGGCTCGCCGTCCCTGCCCTTGCGGGGCCGAGACACGGCCGGCGATCAGGCAGGCGACCTCAGCCTCGAAGCTCGAGTGAAGCCGGATTGCGTGCACCTCTACCCCGGGGTAGATCCGAAGACATGGTACAAGGTTCTGCAGGAAGGCGAGTACCGGGATGAGATGGCAGGGCTTTGGATCCAGGTGAGTGACTGGGTGACCTACGTGCTGGCGAAGCACTTCGATTTACAGTCACGGACGACCATGCACTGACTACTGCTCGAGGGGCTGGGTGAGCAGCTCGCGCACCCTCCTTCCCAGCTGGTCGGTCGTGAAGGGTTTCTGAATAAAGGGCACACTCGGGTCGAGTGTGCCTTCGCTTACCATCCGGTTCGCCGCAAACCCCGACATATACAGCACCCGAATCTGGGGCCAGCAGCGGGTGATCGTCTCACCCAGCTCGCGCCCGCCGATGCCCGGCATGGCGACATCGGTAAGCACGCCGTCGATTCGGTGAGCACCCCGCCGGAGCAGCCGCACTGCCTCCTGGCCGCTGCGGGCCTCCAGCACGCGATAGCCGAGCATGACCAGCATCCGGGCCGCCAGACGGCGAACCATCTCCTCATCGTCCACAACCAGCACGGTGCGGGTCGCGAGCCCATTGCGGGGAGCAGGACCGGCAGTCACACGTGTCTCCCTCGTCGCCAGGGGATAATGGAGTCGGGTCGCCACAGGGTGACGACGGCCCACTCGGCGATCAGCAGTAGGCCCCCCGGAACGCGAGGCAACTATGGCAGGCTGTGATGCCTCGAGCGGTGGTCGTTATCACAGGAATTGGTGCGACCGGGCTCACGCATCCCGGCTATGTACCGGAGTCCCCTTGACGAAGCGGAGCATGTCTGAGGTCCGCTCGAAGACCCGCACCTCGGGGCAAGCGAGTGCCCGCTCTCGGGGCAGGAGCTTGAGGTCGAGATGAGGCCACCGGCCCAGATGGAGTGCCGAGGCCGGAGCCCCCACGCGGACACAGAAGTCCTGCAACTCAGCGATGTCGTTCGTGGTCGACAGCACGTGGGACCAGCCCCGGGCCCAGAGGTTTTCCCGATCCATCACGATCATGGACTCACCCCCGCCCTGAGGAACTCGACCGTGCGCTGCACTACGTCACCATCGCGCAGAATGGCCCGGTGCCCCAGGCCGCGGGTGGTATGGAGCTTCGCACCGGGCCAGGCCCGCGCAATCTCCTCTCCGTGGGCATACGGCACATCGGTGTCGAGGACGTCGTGCACCACCAGGACCGGTGTGCTCATCCGTTGAGCCAGGGTGGGGATATGGAGCTGATCCCAGGTGATCTGCAACCGGCTCTCCAGGTTCTGCCGCATGACCGCTCTGGCCCGGAGGGGGATGCGCAGATGCTCGGCAAAGGCGTGGGAGAAGAGAAAGACATCCGCCGGGGGCGCCAGGAGCACTGCGCGCTGGGATGTCATCCCGTTATGCATGGCGAGCGACACGGCAGCCCCTCCCAGGGAGTGACCGATGAGGCCATGGATCGGACCAACCGTGTTGCCGACGTCACGCAATGCGCGCGAGAACTGGGGGAGGGAAGCCTGACTGCCCATCGAGGCACCGTGAGCGGGCGCGTCGAACAGCACCACTCTGAACCCCGCGGCCACCAACGCCGCGGCCAGCGCGCTGAACCTGCCGGCGCGGCCACCCCAGCCATGCACCAGGATGACCGTCGGCCCCTCTCCCCACTGCCACACCGCCAGATCGTGGCCGTCGCTCCGCACGCTCGAGCGTGAGCCGGTTGCCAGGAAGGCCTCCTCTGCCGGCCGGGGTTGGTGCCGAGGCGGCCGGCAGAAGATGGTCTCCGCCCAGCGCGCGGCGATGGCCGGTGCGACCGAGCCGACCGTACGAAACGCGGTGCGAAGCATCCAGAGTGGTGGCGGGGTCTTCACCACCGGAGTATGCCTCCGCGCCGAACCTGGCGCAAAGGACCAGTGACGATCATCACCCAGTGGCCGCGCATGTTGGGTTAGAATGCACCATCCCGTACGACATCATTCCACTTTAGGAGAACACGCGATGTCCGATCCCAACGCCTTCGATCGGGTCTCCCCGGTTGAAAATGACGACTGGAAAGCTTCGTGGGAGACCGAGGACAATTATTGGCATGAGAACTTCACCAGCAGGCCGTACGCCCTGGGTCCCGACTACTACGATCGATTCCGGCCCGGGTACCGCTACGGTTTCGAAGCAGCGCAGCACTACATGGGGCGTGGCTGGGATGACGCGGAGCCCGATCTCCAGCGCGGCTGGGAAACCTACGCGCACCGGGATCAGGCGCCCAGCGCCTGGGAGGAGATCCGTGACGCGGTGCGGGATGCATGGGATCGAGTGGTGAGCGGACGCAAGTCTGATGGAGGGCGGCGTGATGCCGATATCCGGGAATAGTCTATACTCCAGTTGGGCCCGAACATTGTGAGCCCCCACTGAACCTCGAGTGTTGAATGGCAGATTCGATTCGCGATCTCCTCTTCGGCGGCATCGCGCCGGGACGCGAGCTGGTAGAGGCCATAGAGCCGCAGCGTTCCTTCGACGACGTGGTCCTGCCGGCGACAACGCTGCGGGCGCTCAACCACGCGTTGGCGTTGGTTCGAAAGCACGACCTGATCTTCCATCAGTGGGGCTTGGCGGAGCGGCACTCCACCGGCCTGGGGCTCGCCTTTCACTTTGCCGGGCCTCCCGGCACCGGCAAGACCATCTGCGCCGAAGCACTGGCCTATGCTCTCAATAAGCGGCTGCTGGTGGTGCGGTACGCCGAGCTCGAATCCCGCTGGGTCGGTCAGACGTCCAAGCATGTGGCCTCGGTGTTCCGCTCCGCCGCCCGACAGGACGCGGTCCTGTTCTTCGATGAGGCCGACGCCATTGCGGGGCGGCGCTTCACCTCGGTGAGCGCCGCCTACGAGCGGGAGGCCAACGCGATCGTGAACGTGCTGCTTCACGAGCTCGAGATCTTTCCGGGTGTGGTCATCTTTGCCACCAACCTGGCCGCCAACATCGACCCGGCCTTCGAGCGCCGGATTCGTACCCACATCCTCTTCGACATGCCCAATGCCGAGGAGCGCGAGCGGATCTGGCGAGTCCAGCTGCACGCCAGAAAGACCCCGCTGGCTGACGACGTGGATTTCGCTGCCCTGGCTGAGCGGTATTCTCGCAGCGGAGGCGACATCAAGAATGCCGTGCTGAAGGCCGCCCAGATGGCTACGCTGGAGCCCGGCCCCGATGCCGAAAAGCGGATTCACCAGCGCCATTTCATCCATGGCATGGAAGAAGTAATCGCAGGTGAGTCTGTCATGTCTCAGTCGCTCTTCGATGACCTAACTCCCGGAGCGTCGGGCCTGAGCATCGCCGAGGCGCAGGAGGAGCTCCGCGGAGAGCTCGCGCTGCTGGCCGAGCGGCTGGACGGGATGGACCATTCACTGCAACGGTTTGCCGCCACCCAGGCGAGCGGCCGGGAAGAGTTGCAGCGGCAGCAGACCCATCTGGTCGAATCGATCACCGCCGAG